>RFKJ01000884.1 GCA_003694325.1 Deltaproteobacteria bacterium | reverse complement strand
CTGTGGGTCCACCTCTACGACGCCCACTTCCCCTACGCCCCGCCACCCGACTACGCCCAGCGGTTCGCCCAGCACCCCTACGACGGCGAGCTGGCCTACGTCGACGACCAGCTCGACCGCCTGGAGCGCGCCCTGGACGCCGCCGGCCGCCGGCCGCTGTGGGTGATCGCCGGCGACCACGGCGAGTCCCTGGGCGAACACCGCGAGATCACCCACGGCCTGTTCGTCTACGACTCCACCCAGCACGTCCCGCTCATCATCGCCGGGCCCGGGGTGGAGCCCCAGGTCGTCGACCAGCCGGTCAGCCAGGTCGACATCCTGCCGACGGTGCTGTCGCTGGCCGGTCGCCCGGTTCCCGACGACATCGACGGCCGGGTGCAGCCCGGCCACCCCCATCCGCTGTGGATGGAGAGCTTCCAGCTCGTCGAGCAGTTCGGCTATGCCCCGCACCTGGGCATCGTCGACGGCGACTACAAGCTCATCGACAAGCCTCGGCCGGAGCTGTACCGACTGACCGACGACCCCGGCGAGCGGCACGATCTCGCCGCCGACCAGCCCGAGCAGGTCGCCCGCCTCCAGGCGGCCCGGGCCGCGCTGGATCCCCGGATGCCAGCGCACCGCACCGAGGCGCTCGATCCCGACGCCCTCGCCCGTCTCCAGGCGCTCGGCTACGTCACCGCCTCCACCTTCGACGTCGACTTCGCCCACCTGCCCGACCCCGCCGACAAGCGGGAGGTCATCGCCAAGGTGCTCCGCGCCGACGCCATCGGGCACAGCGACCCCGACCGGGCGGTGGCGCTGATGCGCGAGGCGGTCGCCCTGGAGCCGGACCAGCCCCGGATGCAGATCCGCCTCGCCCGCCTGATGCGTGCGTCGGGCCGGGCCGCGGAAGCCGACGCGGTCCTCGAAGCCGCCGTGGACCGCTTCCCCGACGACCCCGAGGTGATGCTGCACGCCGCCACCGCGAAGGGCCTGGGCGGCGACGATGCCGCCAGCCTCGCCCTCGGGCGGCGGGCGCTGGAGCTGGATCCCGACAACGCCCGGGCCGCCGAGCTGGTCGCCGGCGCGCTGCTCAACCTCGGCCGGCGGGAGGAGCTGGTCGCCTTCGCCGAGGAGCGCCTGGCCACCCACCCCGACGAGACCGGCCTGCGCGCCCTCCAGGGGATCGCCCTGTTCGATCTCGGACGGCTCTCCGAGGCCGAGAAGGCCCTGCGCCTGGCCGCCCGGAGCAGTCGGCCCCGGCCCGGTGTCTGTCAACGCCTGGCGTCGCTGGCCCTGGCCGCTGGCGTCCTCGACGACGCCGAGCGCTGGCTGCTCCGCGAAGCCGAGCTGCACGGCATGAGCCTCCGCACCCGCACCATGCTGATCGACGTCTGGTCACGCCGTCACGACCGCGCAAAGGTGCTGGCCCACGCCGACGTCGTCCTGGCACAGCAGCCCGACGCCGCCAAGGTCTGGCTGGCCAAGGTCATCGCGCTGTTCGACGAGGGACGGATCGACGAAGCCGCCGCCGCCGTCCGGCAGGCGCTCCAACACCTGCCCGACGATCCGGACCTGCTGCTGATGCAGGCCAACATCCTCCACAAGCAGGGCCACACCGAGGAGGCGCTCGCGGTCAAGGCCCGCGCCGACGCCGCCCACCAGGCCCGCATCGAGGCGATGCAGCGGGCCGCGGGGAGCCGGGCGCAGCCCCCGCGTCCATGAACCCACGGCCCCCCCCCCGGCCGCGGGGCACCGGCGCCGCCGCGGTCGGGGGTCGAGCCACCCCGACCGGGCGCTCAGTACAGGTAGTAGACGTAGTAGTAGTAGTCGTACCAGAACTTGTAGTCGAAGCTGGACCCGTCGAAACTGCCTTCACCCGCCCAGTACCACTTGCCTTGGTAGCCGAGCATGAGCAGGTCGTAGGGCCCGTAGGACCCGTAGTAGTAGTCCTCGATCAGGCCGTAGCTGTAGGCGCCGTCGTAGAGCGAGGGGTCGGTCATGCCGACGAGGTCGCAGCCGACGTCCGAGGTGATCTGCGACCCGGTGAAGTCGATGTCGAAGGCGAAGGTGCAGTCGGTGCAGGTGGTGTTCGGCGTGGTCGAGGCCGTGGTGGTCGTGATCTCGCACCACAGGTCCGGGCCGAGGCCGTGGGCGTAGGCCACCTCGACGCCGTCCCAGCTCATGCCAGGAGAGACGGTGGCGGTGCCCTCGTAGTTGAAGACGAACAGGCCGGTGTCGTAGGTGCCGGCGCTGCCGCCGTCGTGCGCGGCGCCGCCGTCGCTGCCGCCGTCACCGTCCCCATCATCGTCGCTGTCCTTGTCGGAACAGGCGATCATGGCGGTGCTGAGCGCCACCGCGAGGAAGAACGGGAGCCGGGAGAGAGAGGTGGGCATGGGGTCTCCTCAAGAGGTTGAGCCAGGGCTGCTGCACTCTACTTGCACGAGCCCGTCACGGCAACGCCAGGCTGCGCCGGCGCACCGCACCCCCCACTGCACCCGGGGTCAGGGGTCCTGGTAGCCCCACCGCACCCCCCGCTGCACCCGGGGTCAGGGGTCCTGGTAGCCCCACTGCACTGCGAGATCGTCCACCAGCGTGCGCACCCCCCGCTCGACGTCGGGCATGCGCACCCAGGCGGCCACCAGCACCGCCACGAAGGCGAGGCTGAACCACAGCCCCAGCTCGACGAGCCGGGACTGTCGGGGTCGAGCCGCGCGGCGCGCCATGCGCCTCCTCCGTCAGATGTCGAACTTCACGCCCTGGGCCAGCGGCAGGTCGGTGCCCCAGTTCAAGGTGCAGGTCTGGCGCCGCATGTACGACTTCCAGGCGTCCGACCCGGCCTCCCGTCCCCCGCCGGTGTCCTTCTCGCCACCGAACGCCCCGCCGATCTCGGCGCCGGAGGTGCCGATGTTGACGTTGGCGATCCCGCAGTCGCTGCCCTCGTGGGAGAGGAAGCGCTCCGCGGAGCGGAAGCTGTCGGTGAAGATGGCGCTGGACAGGCCCTGGGGCACGTCGTTCTGCCACTCGATGGCCTCCGCCAGGTCGCGGTAGCGCATGACGTAGAGGATCGGGGCGAAGGTCTCCTCGTGGCAGATGGGCATGTCGTGGCGGGCCGCCACGATGGTCGGCCGGACGAAGTTGCCGGGCCGATCCAGCACCTCGCCCCCGGTGAGGATCTCGCCCCCCTGCTCCCGGATGGTGTCGAGGGCCGCCCGGTACTGGGCCACGGCCCCCGGGTCGATGAGCGGTCCCACCAGGGTGGTCGGCAGCATCGGGTCGCCGATGGGCAGCTTCTCGTAGGCCGCGACCAGCCGCCCGATCACCTCGTCGGCGATGTCCTCGTGGACGATGAGGCGCCGCGTGGTGGTGCAGCGCTGGCCGGCGGTCCCCACCGCACCGAAGGCGATGCCCCGGATGGCGAGGTCGAGGTCGGCGGTCCGATCGACGATGATCGCGTTGTTGCCGCCCAGCTCCAGCAGGCAGCGCCCCAGGCGGGCCGCCACGACCTGCCCGACGTAACGCCCCATCCGCACCGAGCCGGTGGCGCTGATCAGGGGCAGGCGCGGATCGCGGATCATCCCCTCCCCCACCACGGCATCCTGGCCGATGACCAGGGTCAGCAGGTGGGGGAACCCGGCATCCTCGGCGACCCGGGACAGGATCCGGTGGGTGGCGATGGCGGTGAGCGGCGCCTTGATCGAGGGCTTCCACAGCACGGTGTCGCCGCAGGCCAGCGCCACCATGGCGTTCCAGGCCCAGACGGCGTTGGGGAAGTTGAAGGCGGTGATCACGCCGATGGCGCCCAGCGGGTGCCACTGCTCGTACATGCGGTGCTGCGCCCGCTCGCTGTGCATGGTCAGCCCGTAGAGCTGGCGCGACATGCCGACGGCGAGGTCGGCCATGTCGATGCTCTCCTGGACCTCGCCCAGCCCTTCGCTGAGGATCTTGCCGACCTCCAGGGTGACAAGGCGCCCGAGGTCCTCCTTGTGGTCGCGCAGCGCGTTGCCCATCCGGCGAACGACCTCCCCACGCTTGGGGGCGGGCAGCCGCCGCCACTCCAGGAAGGCATCCTGGGCCGCGTCGATCACCCGGTCGAGCTGGTCGGCGTCGGCGATCGCGACGCTGGCGATGGGGTCGTTGGTGGCCGGGTTGGTGCTGACCACCCGGTCGTCACCGGCCGGCGGCAGGGCCTCGGTACCGATCCAGGCACCGGCGTTGACGTCTTCGATACCGAGGCGGGAGAGCAGGTCCTTCATGGCGGCTCCAAGCTGGGGTCGAAACGGGGATGGACCGCGCCACCGCGGCCCCACCCGCTCCTTCGGGCGAGTGCTCCGGGCGCTTCGATAACCCGGATGGCCGGCGAGAGGCCTGCGCCCACGCCGCCGGCGCGACGGTCTGCCCCTGCCCACCCACGGCGCCGTCCTGGCAGAGCACCGCCGCACCCGACGAGGTCCCCGGGATCCGGCCGGTGTCGAGGGGCGATTCAGCCGATCTTCGTCTTCGCCACGAAGGTGCCGTCGACCCGGACCCGGGGGCTCTTGTGGCGGGTGAGCGTGTAGGGCCGACCCTCCAGGGAGGGGTCCACCCGGTAGGCCACCCCGTTGATCTCGATGTAGCCGTCGGGGCCGATGACGCCGGGCAACCCCTCGGTCCGCCAGCGGTGGTAGTCGGCCAGGGACATCCCGAGGCGCTCGGCGTGGGCCGCCTCGGCGCCGGCATCATTCCCGGCCTCCTCCGCGGGGGTCTCCTCCGCGGGGGTCTCCTCCGTGGGAGACTCCTCCGCTGCGGGCTCGGCAGCGGGACCGTCCGCGGCCGAGTCCTCCGCGGCCGAGTCCTCCTCCGCAGCCGAGTCCTCCGCAGCCGAGTCCTCCGCAGCCGAGTCCTCCGCAGCCGAGTCCTCCGCGGCCGAGTCCTCCGCGGCCGAGTCCTCCGCGGCCGAGTCCTCTGCAGCCGAGACCTCCGCGGCCCGCTGCTGGAGGCGGGCCGCCTCCTCCCGCAACGCCTCGACCTCTGCCGACAGCCGGGTCACCAGGTCGGAGAGGCCGGCCAGGTCGTCACGCAGCGCCTGCAACTCGTCGGGACTGGCGTAGCCGTGATCCTGGAGGACCTCGTTGACGATGGTCCGGACCGGTCCCTCCACCAGCCGGCCGGCCGGGCCGGAGAGGGCAGCGCTGAGAATGTCGACGAAGGGCATGGGGGGCTCCTGTAGCGGTGAGGTCCTTCCCCGGCGAATGCACCGCGGCGCGCCCGCCGGTCGGCCGGCGCCCACCTCGATGGACCAGAGAGGACCCCCGCCTATCCCATCCGCGGCGGCGCAAAGCTCGCGAACCGGCCATGGGCCAGAACGACGGGCTCGGGGTCGGCTGCGTCGAGGTCGATGCACTCGATGCGCGGGCGCCCGTCGGCCAGGCTGTCCAGGGGGTCGGGGAAGCTGGCATAGACCAGCCACCGCCCCGTCGGGTCCACCAGCCCGTGGCTGGGCACGTACTGCTCGAAGAAGTGGAGCTGGAAGAGCTGCGCCTGCGTCGGCCAGAAGGGGGCCAGCTCCTGTTCCACCGACTCGGTCGGGTCCGACTCGTCGATATCGATGCGGCTCCAGCGGGCACACCCGGCGTCGCGATCGAGGCTGGCGACGACCAGCCTGCGCCCTCCCCGGCACCAGAAGAAGGCCATGCAGGGCCGCCGGGTGAGCTGGTGGATCGGCCCGCCCTCGACCCCGGCGACGAACACCCCTTCATAGGG
>RFKJ01000883.1 GCA_003694325.1 Deltaproteobacteria bacterium | reverse complement strand
TGGGGCCGGGCGGTCGCCAGCTCCGTTGGCAGGGCGGTGGCCTTGCGCAGCACAAACCGGTCACCGTGCCCGGCCATGTCGGTCACGACGGCGAAGTGCTCCCAGGCCGGCTGGACTCTGATCCGGTCGCTTCCGGCAGCCCGCAGGCGCCGGATGGTCCCTCCCTCGGGGGTGATCGCTGCGGTGTTCGCCCCCGGCGACCACGACCAGCGCCAGCCTCTCGCCGTGGGGCTGCACCCCCTTCCCACTGCGCCAACCCCGGCCAAGGAACGGTCCAGGGACCTCAACGAGGGCGGACGCCTACACCCCCTGCCTCCATCGGCCGACGGCCCCCGAACGGCGCCGATGATCCGGGTCGCCCGACCGGTGTCGACCAGACGAGACCCGCCGCCGGGCGACCGGCACCGGCCGGGTCACACGGAGTGGCCCGCCCCCACGCAACAAGCCCGCGGCCCCCGAAGCGGCCGCGGGCTGTCGTGGGGAGCGCCTGCTCAGTAGGTGAGCTTGGCGCCCAGGCGCACCGAACGCGGCGACTGGCGATACATCGTCAGGCCGAAGTTCTCGTCGTCGTTCTCGTAGTAGGTGATGGGCGCCTGCAGGTCGAAGATGTTGAAGATGTCGGCCGAGATCTCCAGGCCCACGTCCTCGTTGAAGTCGATCCGCTGCGCCAACCGCACGTCGAAGTAGTGCACGGCGGGCATGTGGCGGCTGCCGCGCCCCTCGGGGAAGGCGAAGTAGTCGCCGTACAGGTCGACGTAGCCGCGCTTCTGCCAGGCGTGGCCGGAGTCGAACTCGTACACCGCGCCGACCGTGGTCTGCCACGGCATCGTGTAGCTGCCGCTCACCTTCACCGAGTGACGGGAGTCATAGGGCAGGTAGCCGTAGTACCCCGCGTCGTCGTAGTTGGTGCCCAGGCCGGCGAGTCCGTCGAGCAGCCAGCCGTAGCCGTTGTCGAAGAAGAACTCGCGGGTGTCCGGGTCGGTCACGTCGTCGCTGAACACCCCGACCCCGTTGCCGTTGGAGCCGGTCTGGCCACCCGAGGCGATCTCGAACTGGCCGGGACTGGTCCCCAGGGACTCCGACAGCGTGTAGCTGGCCAGGAGCTGCCAGACCCCGTCGTACTTCTTCTCGGCGGTGATCTCGAGCGCCCGGTAGTCGCGCTTCTTGTTCTCGGGGTTGGTGATCACCCAGGTGTCGAGGTCGTAGTCGATGTCCTCGGGCAGGTTCCGGGTGCGGGAGACGATGCCCTTGACCCCGATGGCGAACAGCGGGACGATCTCGCGCTCGATGCCGACGACGAGCTTGTCCATGTGGTACGGCTTGAGCCGGGTGTCCCCGCAGGCCGCTTCGGCGGCGGCCTTCATGTCGGGGTCCTCGATGGCCGCGAGGCTCTGGTCGGTGCAGTAGATCAGGGGGTCGGTGGCCGGATCCTGCTCCCAGCTCAGGTAGTACTCCCCGGTGTCGGGATCGACGTCGTACTCCCGGAACACGAAGGCCGAGCGGGTGTCGCCCCAGTCGGCAAAGGTGTTGCCGTTGAGGTCGTAGTACCGACCGGCGTTGATCGTGAACACCGTCTTGCTGTCGTTGGTGATGTCCCAGGCCGCACCGAGGCGCGGGGCGGGCATCCACTCGCTGACGATCAGCTCTCCCTCGTTCTGGTAGAGCTGTTCCTTGTCGATGCGGAAGCCCAGGTTGAGGGTCAGCGGGTCGACCGGCTGCCAGTCATCCTGGATGAACCCGCCGAAGACCAGGCCCCGGTGGCCCAGGGCGCCGGCCGCGACGTACTCGGTGTAGTGGTAGCAGTCCTGGTAGTCGGCTTCGGCCGTGCAGGGGTAGCCGGCCGACTCGTACCGGGTGTACTGGTAGCCGTCACCCGGTCCGGTGAACACCAGCTCGCGCTGGTCGGTGAGGTTCCACACCTCGGCGCCGACCTTCCACTCGTGGTCCCCGGCGAAGTCGTCGACGAGCTGGGTGTAGGTCAGGGAGCCGCCCAGGCGACCCCGGTCGTTGTAGTCGAAGCTGTCGTAGTTCTGGATGTACTGGCCGGTGTCCAGGTCGTAGATCGACGGGGTGTCCTCGTCTCCGGACATCGGGACGACGTCGATGCTGTTGTTGAGCATCGACAGCTTCAGGACCAGCTCACCCTTGGCCGAAGGCCGCCACCGGGTCGTGAAGATGTGGGTGAGCTGCTCGTTGTTGTACCGGGCCTGGGCTTCGGCGGCGTACAGGCCGGAGGTCTCGTAGTTGGTGATCGAGTTCCGCCCGTAGCCGAACTGGTACTGCATGGTCAGCTCGGGCAGGGCGAACCAGGTCAGCTTGGCGAAGCCGTCCCCGCCGAGCGCGTTGTAGGGCGCGTCGGGGTCGACGCCTTCGAACTGGATGTGGCTGCGGCTGATGTCGGCGGCCGCGAAGTACCACAGCTTCTCCTTGACCACCGGGCCGCCGGCGGTCAGCGACAGTTCGTGGGTGGTGAACTTCCGCTTGTCGGTGGGGACCTCCTGGTGGGTCTCCAGGTCGAGGATGTCGTACTGACCCCCCGACGCCGCGGTGCTGAAGTAGTAGCCCGCGCTGCCGTGGTGCTCGTCACCGCCGTCCTTGGTCACGACGTTGACCAGCATGCCGGTGGCCTGGCCGTACTCGGCCGGGGCGCCGTCGGTGTAGACCTGGATCTCCTCGATGGCGTCGAAGTTGACGTCGCTGCCGAAGGTCTTGGTCGCCGGGTCTCGGGTCGAGATCCCGTCGAGCATGTAGTTGTTGCCGTACTGGCCCTCACCGCGGACCGACGGGTTGCCGTTGCTGGGGCCGCCGCTCTGGGTGTCGACCCGGCCGGACACGCCGGGGATGGTCTTGAGTACGTCCTGGTAGCTGCGCCCGGTGGGCACGTTCTGGATGAACTCGGTGGAGAGCTGGGTCGACACCGCCGACGTGGTGCTGTCGATGACCGGCAGCGTCTCCTCGACGACGATCTCCTCGCCGCTCTCGGCCACCTGCAGGACGACCGGGACGAAGCTGCTCTGGTCGATGCGGACACCGACGCTGTACCGGACCGGGGCGAAGCCGGGCTTGGACACCGTCATGGTGTGCTGGCCGGGCGGCAGCGCCAGGAACCGGAAGGTGCCGTCGTCGTCGGATTCGACGGTGATCTCACCGGCGATGTTGGGACCCTCGATGGTGATGGTGGCGCCGGCGACGGGGTTGCCATTGTCGTCGGTGATCCGGCCGCGGACGGCGCCGGTCTGGGCCGCCTCGGCGACCGAGCTGACCATGACTGCGGCGGGGACGAGGAGGAGCAGGGAGGACCGCATCATGCACCTCCGTAGGTGATGGCGAGGGCGCCGGCACAGGGATCGACCCACCCGGTGTCGCCGGTGTCGGGGTTGGTGATGCTGCCGGCGGGCTGCGTGATGTCGCAGGCGGGATCCGGCGAGACCTGGTTGCCGGCGCTGTCGAAGAACCCGACGTACCAGGTGCCGTCGGAGGAGGGCGCCGGGGCGGTGAAGGTGACGGTGGCCGACGAACAGACCGAGGTCAGCGGCACGTCGGACTTGGCGTCGCCCACCCGCACGGTGTAGGCGCTGGCGTCCATGCCGCAGCCCATCATGGTGATGGTGTCGCCCGGCGACACGCCCTCGGTGGGGGAAGCCGCCTCGACGTAGCCGACCGCCGGGCATTCCACGTAGTAGAAGCCGTCGGTGATGGTGTCGGTCTCACCGCCGGAGGTGACCACCACGTCGTGGGCGCCCTTGCCGTCGGTGCTCGGCGGGGTGGTGCCGTAGATCACGAAGCCGACGTCGAGCGGGTCCTCGGCGGGATCGGGCAGGGTCAGGTTCTGCAGGGGGTTGCCCCCGATGGTGACGCTGACATCGTCTCCGAAGCCGTGTCCCCCGATCTTGACATCGGTACAGCCGTCGACCCACCCGTAGATCGGGCGGATGCTGACGGCATCCATGCCCTGCATGCCACAGCTCGCGAGCGCGAGTGCGGCGAGGGGCAGCGAGTGTTTCAGCATCGTTGGCCTCCATGGGTCTGGGTGATGCCTGGAGTCTGGATGGGCCCGGGAACGCGGTTGGGATGAGTCGGACCGGAAGCCCACGGCTCCGATTCTATTGCAATGTCAAGGCCGGAAAATGACCGATCGGTGACGCGGAAGGGTTTATCGATGGTCGCGTCCCGAATGCCGGAGGCCGCGGCATGCGGCGAGCTGTCCACGAAGATCACGTAAGTATGTGCATTTTTCGTGCAGCAATGGCAGGCCGACCCGGGTGTGCG
>RFKJ01000882.1 GCA_003694325.1 Deltaproteobacteria bacterium | reverse complement strand
GGGTTCGGCACCGCCATGATGGACCGCGGCATGACCACGGACATGGCGAGCCTGTCCATGGCCCTGGACATGATGGCCGCCGACGGGGTCGACAGCGACGGCGACGGCATCATCGACACCGAGGAGCTGGCCCTGGGGATGAACCCCAACGGCGGCGCCGACTACTGCGCCGACGGGCAGGTCGGCCCCAGCTACGGGTGCCTGAGCAGCGCGGCGACTGCCCGCGGCGGCTTCCTGGCGGCCCTGCTGTCGCTCGGCGCCATGCTGGCGCGGCGGCGCCGGGGCTGAGGTCCCCCGCGGCCCTGCCCCCGCACGGCGCGGGTCCACGGGGGCGAGGCGGCGCCCGGCGGGTGCGACGGGCCGGGCCGCGGTCGCGGGTGGAGTGCGTGCATTCGGCGGCCACCGGTTAGGCGTCCCCCCCATCCTCCTCCTGTCCGGAGTCGCCATGAGCACGAACCCCTTCGTCGACATCGCCGCCATCCAGGCGCTCTACGATCGCCAGGCCGAACGCCATGCCATCGGGCGCCGGCGCCTCGGTCGCGGGCTGACCCTGGGCGAGAAGATCCTCTTTGCCCACCTCGACGACCCGGAGGGCGCCGAGTTCGACCGCAAGAAGAGCTTCCTGGACCTGCGGGTCGACCGGGTGGCCATGCAGGACGCCACCGCCCAGATGGCGTTGCTGCAGTTCATGACCGCCGGTCGGGACGAGGTCGCCGTGCCGAGCACGGTCCACTGCGACCACCTCATCCAGGCCTACAAGGGGCGGGACGAGGACATGGACCAGGCGATGCAGCTCAACAACGAGGTGTACGCCTTCCTGCGCACCGTCAGCGCCCGGTACGGGCTGGGCTTCTGGAAGCCCGGCGCGGGCATCATCCACCAGGTCGTGCTCGAGAACTACGCCTTCCCCGGCGGGCTGATGATCGGGACCGACTCCCACACGCCCAACGCCGGCGGGCTGGGAATGATCGCGGTGGGGGTCGGCGGCGCCGACGCCGTCGACGCCATGGTGGGGCTGCCCTGGGAGGTCCTCAACCCCGGGTTCATCGGCGTGCGGCTCACCGGCGAGCTGTCGGGCTGGGCGACTCCCAAGGACGTGATCCTGCGGGTGTGCGAGCTGCTCACCGTGAAGGGGGGCACCAACCACATCGTCGAGTACTTCGGCCCGGGTTGCGCCAGCATCTCGGCCACCGGCAAGGCCACGATCTGCAACATGGGGGCCGAGCACGGGGCGACCACCAGCCTGTTCCCCTACGACGAAGCCATGGGTCGCTACCTGCGGGCGACGGGGCGGGCGGAGGTGGCCGACCTCGCCGACGCCCACGCCGCCGAGCTGCGGGCCGACGACGAGGTCTACGAAAACCCCGAGGCTGTCTACGACCGGGTCATCGAGATCGACCTGTCCACCCTCGGGCCGCGGGTGGTCGGGCCCCACACCCCCGACCGGGGGCGGCCCCTGGCCGAGCTGGGGGCCGAGTGCGACGCCGAAGGCTGGCCTCGCAACCCGCGGTATGCGCTCATCGGTTCGTGCACGAACTCCTCTTACGAGGACATCACCCGGGCGGCCGCCATCGCCCGCCAGGCCCGGGAGCACGGGCTCAAGGCGAAGACGGGCTTCATGGTCACCCCCGGGTCCGACCAGATCATGGCGACCATCGAGCGCGACGGGCTGGCCGACGACCTGCGGGCCATCGGCGGAATCGTCCTGGCCAACGCCTGTGGCCCCTGCATCGGCCAGTGGCGCCGGGACGACATCCGGAAGGGTGAGGTCAACACCATCATCACCAGCTTCAACCGCAACTTCCGCGGCCGCAACGACGCCAACCCGGCCACGCTGTCGTTCATCGCCTCGCCCGACACCGTGACCGCGGTGGCCATCGCCGGCGACATCGGCTTCAACCCGGAGACCGACACCCTGACCGGCGCCGACGGCGTTGCCTTCAAGCTGGAGCCGAACCGGGGCGAGGAGCTGCCGGCCCAGGGCTTCGTCACCGCCTACGACGGCTTCATCCCCCCGCTGCCTCCCGAGGACCGCAAGGTGATCGACGTGGTCGTCGACCCGAACAGCGAGCGCCTGGAACTGCTGACCCCCTTCGCCCCGTGGGATGGCCAGGACCTCAAGGGGCTGCGCATCCTGGTCAAGGCGGTGGGCAAGTGCACCACCGACCACATCTCGGCCGCCGGGCCCTGGCTGAAGTACCGCGGGCACCTCACCAACATCTCGGGCAACCTGATGCTCGGCGCACTCAACGAGCTCACGGGCGAACACGGCGTCGGCATCAACTTCCTCACCGGGGAGAAGGCCAGCCATCCCGACATCGCCCGGGCCTACAAGGAAGCCGGCCAGGACTGGGTGATCTTCGGCGACGAGAACTACGGCGAGGGCAGCTCCCGCGAGCACGCCGCCATGGAGCCGCGGCACATGGGCTGCCGGGCGGTCATCGCCCGCAGCTTCGCGCGGATCCACGAGACCAACCTCAAGAAGCAGGGGGTCCTGCCGCTGACCTTCGCCGACCCGGCCGACTACGACAAGGTCCGGGGTGATGACATCGTCGACATCGTCGACATCGCCTCCATCGAGCACGGCGGCAGCCCCACCGTGGTGCTGCACCACAGCGATGGCACCGTCGACCGCATCGAGACCCGCAACACCATGTCGGCCGAGCAGTTCGAGTGGTTCAAGGCCGGCAGTGCGCTGAACCGGATCCGCGCGGCGGGCTGAGGGCCGGGCCGGCCCGGCTCGCCGGGCGGCCGCGCCGGTGGTGGCCGGCGTCGCTGCAGGAATGCTTCCCGGAGCCAGCCGTGCCCACCGCTGCACTGACCTCGGTCATCCTTGCCGTCGACGACCTGGCCCGGGCGCGCGCCTTCTACGATGCCGTCCTGGGTTGGCCGGCGCGGATCGAGGCCCCGGTGTTCGTCGAACTGGGGACAGAGGGGGGCACCGGGGTCGGGCTGTACCTGCGCCGGGGCTTTGCCATGAACCCGGGCGCCGACCCCCTCCTCGCGCCGAGCGGTGGAGTGACCGCCACCGAGCTGTACGTCCACGTCGATGACGTGGATGCTGCCGTGGCGGCGGGCATCGCTGCCGGCGGGCGGCTCCTGTCGGCCGCGTCGTTGCGGGGCTGGGGCGAGCGCGTCGCGTACCTCGCGGATCCCGACGGCAACGTCGTGGGGTTGGCAAGCCGGTGAGGGCGCGGACTCGCCGGGCGGCCGCGCCGGTGGTGGCTTCGGCGGATCCGCTCCGGGTCGAGCGGGGGCGGGCGGGCGGTTCGGTCAGGTCCCGGCGTCGCCGCCCCCACCCCGCCACCACAGGGCCGGCAACCCGACGGCCAGGACCGGCAGGTGCGCGATGAGCCAGTACGCGCCGGCGTAGACCAGGGCGTCCTCGGGCCCGTGGCCGGCGGCGGTCAGGACCAGCCGGCTGGCGGCGGCCGGACCCAGCCCCCAGGTGGGGGGCAGGAGCAGGCCGGCCAGCGAGGAGATGGCCAGCACCGCGCCGGCCGTGGCCAGCGCCGGCAGGTCGTCGAAGCCGACCGCGGGCAGGCCGGCGGCGAAGGCGGCGACCATCAGGCCGGTCTGGACCAGCGCCAGGGAGATGTTGGCGGCCATCTCGCGGGGGTTGGTGAGGAGGGCCGCGGTGTCGACGAGTGCGCGGTGCAGGATCCCCACCACGCCGGTCGGAGCGGGGCGATCGGCCAGCCAGCGCCCCGCCCGCACCGCCACCCCGATGGAGACGGCCGCGAGGCCCGCCCCTCCGGCCAGGGCGGCCAGGGTCCTCGTCCGGTGCGCGGTGTCGACGACGCCGGGTACGCCGAGCAGGCTGGTGGCCAGCACCGCGACCAGGAGGATGCCGAAGACGGCGGCCTCGATGAACCCGGTCACGCCCACCACCGCGGTGGCCGTGCCCGGGGGCACGCCGAACCGACGGTGGAGGGCGGCGATGATCCCGAGGTCGCCGGCCCGGCCGGGCAGCACGAGGTTGAGCATCCCCACCCCCAGGCAGGTGGCCACCACCGGCACCAGGGGCGGCCGGGGCCGCGGCAGGGGCAGCCAGGTTCGCACCTCGTGCAGCAGGAGCGAGGCCAGCTTCAGCCCGAAGGCGACGACCAGGATGCGCCAGTCGGCGGCCCGGGCGACCGCGGCGACCTGGCCGGTGTCGACGTCGTGGCCCAGCCAGGCGAGCACCGCGACCGACAGCAGCAGCCGGCCGAGCCACATCCATCGGCGGCGTCGGGCCGTGGAGGTCGGAGCCACGGGGCATGTCGCCTAGCGATAGGTCTCGCAGGACACCGAGATGCGGTAGTTGCCCTCGTCGCCATCCTTGCCGTCGACGGCGACGAGGAAGGTCTGGGCCTTGTTCACCGTGGTCAAGGTGATGGCGCCGCCGCCGCGGTGGGTGTCCATCTCGCACTCGGCGATCCGGTTGACGTGGTCGACGGTCGGCACTCCGTCCAGCTTCCAGGCCACCGAGACGAGGTCGAGGTCGGCACAGGGGCTGTCCAGCTTGACGCGGGCCTTGGTGTCCGCCGGCAGCTCCAGCCGGTAGATCACCTCGGGGGCATCGTCGTAGTGGCTGCGTTGGGGCGTGCAGAAGGCGTGCTGGTAGAAGTCGTCGCCCCACCGCATCGCCCCCTTGCGGGAGCTGCCCTCCACCGTGGCTCCACAGGTCAGGGTGCCGATGGCCTCGCCTTCGGGTGTCGGCAGGTCCCCGTCGCAGGACAGCGCGCTGCTGCCGTCGGCCCCGGCGGCGGCCGTGGTGGCCCGGGCGCTGCTGCCGCCCGAGGGGGCGGCGGCGGTGGTCGTGACCTCCTCGCGTCCTTCCGTCCGAGACCAGGGGGTGGGGATCCGGTCGCCGCAGGCGACGAGGGACAACAGGGTGAGGAGGGCGAAGGCAGGCATGGTCGGTCCTATCGGAAGGTGTAGCACTTCACGGACAGGCGGAAGTTGCCGGCAGCCCCAGCCTTGCCGTCCACCCCGACGAGGTAGGTCCAGTCGTGTCCCACCGCGTTGAGGCGGAGCTTGCCACCCTTGCGGGAGATGTCCATGTCGCACTGGGTGATCGACCGCCCGTGTTCGGGCTTGGGAATGCGGTCGTCGCTCCACCCCACCCCGACGAGATCGAGGTCCACGCAGTCGCTGACCAGCTTGACCTCGGCTTCGAGGTTGGCGGGCACCACCAGCTTGTAGATCAGCTCGGGGGAGGCCTCCCACTGCTTGCGCTCCACCGAGCAGTGGGCCGCCTGGTAGAAATCCGAGCCCCACAGCTTCGTGCCGTTGCTGGTGTTGCCCTCGATCACGCTGCCGCAGGTCAGGGTTCCGACGATGCCGTTGCTGCGGGGCGACGGGGTCGGGTACGGGGGCTCGCAGTCGATGGACGGCTCGGCGTAGTCCTCGTTGACCTTTTCGAGCACCGGGAAGACCTTGGCGGCGTTGCGGCCGAGGTCGTCACAGCCGGTCGCCAGCAGGACGATGAGGGGGAGCATGGAGACCTCCATCAGGTGCCGGGTCCGACGGCATCCTTCCAGGCGGGGAAGCCCCCGTCCAGCATCCAGCTCTCGTCCAGGCCGCGGTATCGCAGAAACCGCGTCACCCGGCGGGCCTCGCGGCCGGCGCGATCACCGACCACCACGATGCCTCGGCCGGGGGGGATCTCGGCGAGACCCATGACGATGCTGTCGCCGGGCATGGACAGCGCGCCGGGGATGTGTCCCCGGGCGAAGTCGGCCGCGGCGCGAACATCGACCACCGCCGGGCCCTCGCCCGTGGCCTGGAGCTGCCGCAGCCGGTCCACCGTGATGGTCAGGGCGTGGGTCTGGAAGTCGTCGGGGATGTCGAGAGGGGAACGGCGGAGGCCCAGGTCGACCCGGGCCACCGGCTCGCTGCCGGAGGCGCGGCGTCGCTCGTCGAGCTCGCGCACCGCCCGAGCGAGGCGCCGCAGCGCCGCCAGGGGCAGGTTGAGCACGGTGTCGAACATGGGGGCGATCACGAGCGGACCTCGGTGGCGACTATATCGCCGGGGTGTCGTCGGGATCCGCTGCCGGGCGCAGGGGAGCGGGCCGTCGCCCGTACAGCTCCACCATGTCGCGGAGGCGCCACGCGGCGGCCTCCGGCAGTTCCGTGGCGCGCCACGACCAGTTGCCCTCGGCGCTGCCGGGGACGTTCATCCGGGCATCGGAGCCGAGGCCCAGCACGTCCTGGAGGGGAGTGATCGCCCATCGGGCGGTGCTGGACTGCAGCAGTCGGATGAGCTGCCAGTGCGGCTCGCGGCCGTCGCGGGCGACGTAGCACCGGAAGTGGTGGCGCACGGACTCGGTGGTGCCGTCGTACCAGCCGCGGACCGTATCGTTGTCGTGGGTGCCGGTGTAGGCGACCCAGCGGTCGTGGGTCCAGTTGTGGGGCAGGAAGGGGTGATCGGCTCCGCCGCCGAAGGCGAACTGGAGGATCTTCATGCCGGGCAGCGACAGGCCGTCCCGGAGGGCCTCGACGTCGGGGGTGATGATGCCGAGGTCCTCGGCGATGATCGGCAGCGGGGCATCGGGGTCGACCCCCGGGGGAGGATCGGTGCGGACCGACCGGGCCACGGCGTCGAACAGCTCCCGGCCGGGGCCGGGCACCCACTGCCCCGAGCGGGCGTCGGGGGCGTCGGCGGGGATGGCCCAGGCGGCGACGAAGCCGCGAAAGTGGTCGACGCGGACGGCGTCGACCAGGCCGAGGATCGCCCGGAAGCGGCGGGTCCACCAGGCGAAGCCCTGGGCGCGGTGGGCGTCCCAGTCATACATCGGGTTGCCCCAGCGCTGGCCGGTCGGCGAGAAGTAGTCGGGGGGCACCCCGGCCACCGGATCCGGGCAGGGCGGGTCCCCGGATCCCCACAGGAACAACCCGCGGTGCGCCCAGGTGTCGGCCCCGGTGGCGCTGACGAAGATGGGCAGGTCGCCGATGATGGAGACGCCGCGGGCGTGGGCATGGCGGCGGAGGGCCTGCCACTGGCGGTGGACGAGGTACTGGGCGGCGAGGTGGCGCCGCAGGCCGTCCCGGTGCCGTCGGCGGGCGTCGGCCAGGGCGCGGGGATCGCGATCGCGCAGCGCTGCCGGCAGGTCCCGCCAGCCTCGGCGGGCGCCGGTGGCCTCGGTCAGGGTGCAGAGGAGGGCGTATTCCTCGACCCAGGGGTGGGTCTCTGCGAACTCGTCGATGGACGCGGGATCGTCGGCGGCGAGGCGCCGGGCGGCCCGATCCACCCGCGGTCGGTGCCAGCCCTCCAGGGCGTCGCGATCGACCCGCGGGCCACCGGCGGGGCGCCCCGCCAGGTCGGCGGGGGTCAGCAGACCGTCCGCCACCAGGTCATCGACGCTGACCAGGTGGGTGCCCAGCGCGCTGCCCGCCGGGCTGTCGTAGGGGGACAGGCCGGCTCCCGGCGGGACCAGCGGCAGCACCTGCCACAGGGTCTGGCCGGCTGCTTCCAGCCAGTCGACGAAGGATCGGGCGGCCGGCCCGAGGTCCCCGCAGGGGCCCGGGCCCGGCAACGAGGTGGGGTGCAGCAGGATGCCG
>RFKJ01000881.1 GCA_003694325.1 Deltaproteobacteria bacterium | reverse complement strand
CGGGGCGCCGGTCCGGGTAGAGCTCGTGGACCCGTCGGCGGAATGCCTGGAAGGCGTCGTCACCCTCGATGATCGCTTCCCGCATCCGGGCCATGAACTCCGAGAACCAGTACAGGTTGTGGACGGTGGCCAGCGTGGCGCCGAGGACCTCGCCGACGCGGAACAGGTGGTGGAGGTAGGCGCGGGTGTGCGTCCGGCAGGTCGGGCAGCCGCAGGCGGTGTCGGGCGGGTAGAGGTCGTGGCGGTAGCGGCGGTCCGTGATCCGCATCCGGCCCTGCCACGTGTAGAACATGCCGCTGCGGCTGTGCCGGGTGGCGATGACGCAGTCGAACATGTCGATGCCGCGGGCCACCCCCTCCACGAGGTCGAGGGGGCGGCCGACCCCCATGAGGTATCGCGGGCGTTCCTCGGGCATGTGGGGCACCGTGTGCTCCAGCACCTCGATCATCCTGTCGTGGCCCTCGCCCACCGACAGGCCACCCACGGCGTAGCCGTCGAAGTCGAGGTCCCGAACCTGCTCGGCGGACCGCCGGCGCAGGTGGGGCCAGAACCCGCCCTGCACGATGCCGAACAGGCTCTGGTCGGTGCGGGTGTGGGCTGCCCGGCTGCGCGCCTCCCAGCGGGCCGTCCGTTCCACGCTCTCGGCGGCGGTCGCCTCGTCGACGCCGTAGGCCAGGCACTCGTCGAAGACCATGGCGATGTCGGCGCCGAGGGCCTGCTGGATCTCCATGGAGCGTTCCGGCGACAGGAAGGTCCGGGTGCCGTCGACCTCGTAGGCGAAGGTGACGCCCTCCTCGGTGACGGTCTTGTCCAGGCTGAAGACCTGGAAGCCGCCGGAGTCGGTGAGCATCGGGTTGTCGATGCCCATGAAGCGGTGCAACCCCCCGTGGCGCTGGATGATGGCCTCGCCGGGGCGCTGGGAGAGGTGGTAGGTGTTGGCCAGCACGATCTGGCTGCCGGTCTCGGCGAGCAGCGCCGGGGGCAGCGCGCGCACGGCGCCCTGGGTGCCGACGGGCATGAACATGGGGGTGCGCACCGTGCCCCGTGCCAGGTGGAGGGTCGTGGCTCGGGCCGGGCCCGCGGTCGCGTCGACGTCGAATGGGAAGCGGTACATGGAGGCGATGCGTATCGCGGCGCGTTGAACATGGGCATGGACGCGCCCATCCGGCAGGCCGCGCCCCGGTCCCCGCCCCGCCCCGAAGGCCGCAGGATCGTCACCCGCGGGCACCCCGGGCAGGCTTGCGTTGCCCTGCGGTGGCGGTGAGGTTTAGGATTCTGGCCGCCCTCCCGTTGGGCCTCTGCAGCCGAACCCCCGAACGCCCGCCTCGGCGGGCATGCTGAAGCGGAGCGGACACTGACGCCCCGTCCTCCCCCATTCCCGCCTGGGACGCACCTCTCCGAGCACTACACGGTGGAGGGGCTCGTGCGCCTGTCCGAAGGGCGCATGTTCTACCTGGCCAACGACGACCGGCCGGACCGGCCCCATCGCTTCTGCTGGGAGTGCGGCTGTGACGACACGCCCCGGGCGGCGACGAGCTGCGTGCGATGTGGCGCCGACCTCCGCACGCGCCGGTTCCTCATCTCGGTGCGGTGGGACACGGCGGGGTTCGAACCCTACGTGGCGTTCTTCGACAAGCAGCTCGACCATCCCGGCCTCGTCCCCCCCATCGACGTGTTCTTCCAGGATGGAGTCCTCTGCTCGGTGACCGCCTGGGGCGGCGAGGGGCTGATGCTCGACGAGGGCTCGCCGCTGTCCCTCGACCAGGTGCTGGCCCTCGCCCAGCGGGCCACCGGCATGCTCGCCTTCCTCCAGGCCAACGGGGTGCGGCTGGCCACCCTGACCCGGGCCAATTTCCTGGTGCGGCGGGACGGGCAGTACCTCCTCTTCGACCCGGAGGTGGCCCAGGTCTACGACGGGCCGGTCCCCGAAGCCCACCGGTCCATCGAGGTGGCCCACCTCGGCGCCATCCTCCGTCGCTACACGACGGTGACGGCGTCGGCCCTCCACGACTTCTTCCTGGCCGCCGAGGAGGGGCGCTTCGCCTCCCCCTTCGAGTTCGGCCGCGAGCTGGAGAAGCTGCTGGCGGACGACCTTCCCGAGCCCCCGATCCTGGCGGGCGCGATGAGCGACGTGGGGCTGTGTCGGGTGCTCAACGAGGACAACTGGGGCTGGGCCTGCCTGCAGCCGGGGATCTACCTGTACGTCGTCGCCGACGGCATGGGCGGCCACGAAGCCGGCGAGGTCGCCAGCGAGATGGCGGTCACCACCATCTGCCGGGTGGCCCGGGAGCGCCTGGAGGGCGTGCCCGATCCCACCGACGAACAGCTCGAGAACGTCCTGGATGAAGCGTTCCAGGCGGCGAACAACACCATCAAGGAACACTCGATCCGGATGGGCAACGACATGGGGACGACCCTGGTCGCCACCCTGATCAGCCACAACCGGCTCGCCCTGGTCGCCAACGTCGGGGATTCCCGCGGCTACCTGTTGCGGCAGCGCGTGCTGCACCAGATCACCCGCGACCACAGCCTGGTGGCCCGGATGGTGGAGCAGAACCGCCTGACCCCGGAGGAAGCCCGCCACCACCCCCACAGCAACATCCTGCTGCGGACCGTGGGGACCGAGCGCAACGTCGACATCGACATCTTCCGGTTCGAGCTGGAGCCGGGCGACCGCCTGCTGCTCAACTCGGACGGCCTCTGGGGCGAGGTGGAGGACGAGGAGCTCGAAGCCATCCTCAACACCTGGTCCGACCCCCGCGTCGCCTGCCGCGAGCTGATCCGGGCGGCGCACCACGGCGGGGGCCGCGACAACATCACGGTGCTGCTGATCAACACCCCCGAAGACTGAGCGCGCTGCGGGACACCGCCATCCCCGGCCGAGGTGGCGCATCGGAGCGTGGCCGGACGGAGGGAAGGGGAGGGCCGCCGGAACGGGGGCGGCCGCGGTCCTCAGTCCTCGATCAACGGGGCCAGGACCGCGTCGAGGTCGCGCTGGAAGCTGTCGGCGCGGGGCTTGCCGGCGGCGTGGACGTAGCCGTCGGCGTCGATGATGAAGGTCAGGGGCACCTCGGCCACGTCGTAGCGCCGGAACACCACCCGGTGCTGGTCGTAGAGGACCGGGAAGCCGGGGGCGGCGGCGCGCACCAGGCTGGTGGCGGCGTTGGTCCCCCGGCTGTCGGAGAGGACTCCGAGCACCGCGACGTCGTCGTGCTTGCGCGCGAAGCGGTCGAGGTCGGGGAGGAGGGCGTCGCCGGCGCCGGGTTCGAAGAAGAACAGGACGACCGCTTCGTGGGGATCCGGCGCACCGACCCCGGTGTAGTCGTACAGCGAGACCCGGTTGTTCTGGGCGTGGTCGTCGACGTTGAGCACGGGGAGGGAGAAGGCGCGCGCCGGCGCACCGAGTTCGACGGGGATTCCGGCCAGCGCGATCCCGGTGGCAAGGAGGAGGGGAAGCATCGCGGGCTCCTTGGCGGCGCACCCCGGGCGCGGTGGCGGTCAACGGGGTACCGCTCTCCCTAACACCATGATGGACATT
>RFKJ01000880.1 GCA_003694325.1 Deltaproteobacteria bacterium | reverse complement strand
TCGCCGAGGAGGGGCGGGTGACCACGGCCAACCCGGCAGCGCGGGCCGCCTGGGGCCTCGAGGAGGGCGACCCCCTGCCCGACGCGCTGGCCCGACTGGAACCGGGACGCCACGAGCAGGTCGCCCTCCCCAACCAGCCCGATCGGCTGTTCGACATCGAGGTGGTCCCCTTCGGAGACAGCGGGCGGCTGGTGGTCGGCGAGGACGTCACCCGCCGGGTGCGGGACCGCGAGCGGCTGGCGCGCAGCGAGCGCCTCGCCCTCGTCGGGCAGATGCTGGCCCAGATCACCCACGAAGTGCGCAACCCCCTCAACGCCATGAGCCTCCACGCCGAGCTGCTCGACGAGGAGCTGGCCGACCTCGGCGACGACTCCGAGGCTCGCGCGATGCTGCAGACCATCAGCGAGGAGCTGTCCCGCCTGGAGCGGGTCACCGCGCGCTACCTCGACCTCAGCCGGCGCCGGGAGCCGGAGCTGGCCCCGACGAACCCCACCGCGCTGGTGGAGGGGGTGCTGCGCACCGACGAGGAGCTGTGGCGTCGGGCCGGCGCCCGGGTCCGCCTCGATGGGGAGGTGGGCGGGGTCGTGGAGTTGGCCGCGGACACGCTGCGCCGGGCGCTGCACAACGTGGTGCGCAACGCCGTCGAGGCCGGTGCTCACGAAATCGTCGTCCACGTCGCCCGGCAGGGAGAGCGGTTGCGGGTCACCGTGGACGACGATGGGCCCGGCATCGGCAGCGAGGACCTCCGCCGGGTCTTCGATCCCTTCTTCACGACCAAGGTCAAGGGAACGGGGTTGGGGCTGGCCATCAGCCGCCAGGAGCTGGAGGAGGCCGGCGGCAGCCTGGTCGCCGAGAGCGTCGAAGGGGGCGGCAGCCGGTTCGTGCTGGAGCTGCCCGGCCGGTGGGACCAGGGTTGACACTTTTTCATTGACAGACAGTCTGTCAGGGCCTACCTGGATCGGCATGAACACGCCACCGCTCGTCCTCGTCGTCGACGACGAGGACGCCAACCGCCTGGCCCTCGAA
Organism: Deltaproteobacteria bacterium; assembly: GCA_003694325.1. GTDB lineage: Bacteria > Myxococcota_A > UBA796 > UBA796 > UBA2385 > J125. Next base: position 2,429 of record RFKJ01000880.1, on the reverse strand, counting down.
CGGATCCTCGTGCGCGAGGGGCTGGACGTCCGCCACGCCGAGGACGGGCGCCAGGGCCTCCAGCGTCTCCGCGACGAGCCGCCCGACCTGCTGCTCACCGACCTGAAGATGCCCGGCATGGACGGGCTGGAGCTGATGAAGGCGGCCCGGGCCATCGACCCCGACCTGCAGGTGGTGCTCCTGACCGCCTACGGCACGGTGGAGACGGCGGTCAACGCCATGAAGGACGGAGCCTTCGACTTCCTGACCAAGCCCCTGAAGCGGGCCGAGATCGTCCGCACGGTCCGCAAGGCGCTGGAGAAGCGGGCGCTGGTGTCGGAGAACCGCGCCCTGCGGGACGAGCTGGCGCGTGCCCTGCCCGGCGAGATGATCGGCCGCTCGGCGGCGATGCGCCACGTGCTGGAGGAGGCCGGCCAGGTGGCCTCGGCCCAGGCCAGCGTGCTGCTGACCGGGGAGAGCGGCACCGGCAAGGGCCTGCTGGCGCGATGGATCCACCGGCACAGCGACCGTCGGGACCGCCCGCTGGTGACGGTCAACTGCGGCGCCCTCCCCGAGAACCTGCTGGAGAGCGAGCTGTTCGGCCACGAAGCCGGGGCGTTCACCGGGGCGCGGGGGCGCAAGGAGGGCCGGTTCGACCTGGCCGCCGGCGGGACCCTGTTCCTCGACGAGGTCACCGAGATGAGCCCCGCCGTGCAGGTCAAGCTGCTGCGGGTGCTCCAGGATGGCGAGTACGAGCGGGTCGGCGGCACGCGGACCCTGCACGCCGACGTCCGGATCATCGCAGCCACCAACCGGGATCCCCAGCAGGCGGTCGACGAGGGGCGCCTGCGCGCCGACCTGTTCTACCGGCTCAACGTCATCGCCATCCACCTGCCACCCCTCCGGCAACGGCGGGACGACATCGCGCTCCTCGCCCGGCACTTCCTGGTTCGCCACGCCCGGCGCAACGGCCGCGCGGTCACCGGGCTCAGCGACGAGGCCCTGGCCGCGCTGCAGTCCTGGGACTGGCCGGGCAACGTGCGCGAGCTGGAGAACGCCATCGAGCGGGCCGTGGTGCTGTGCCGCGACGACGTCATCGGGGTGGGCGACCTGCCGCCGGCGATCCGGGACCACGACCGGGCCGCCCCGGTGCTCAGCTTTGCGCCGGGGACGCCCCTGAAGGTGGTGGAGCGGGCGATGATCGAGGCGACCCTGGCGCACTGCGACGGCGACAAGGCGCTGGCGGCGCGCCTGCTGGGCATCACCGCTCGGACGATCTACCGGCGGGAGGCCGAGTGGCGCGCGGAGGGAGACGCCGGGCGTTGACCCCCCGAACCCGGCGGCGCGGCCCTTGCCGTGGCGACGGGCCTGGTGTATTCCGGGGTTTCAACCGGTGGAGGTCCCGTGCGTGCTCGGTTGGTGGCCATGGCTGGCCTGTTCCTCTCCCTGGGCCTTGCCTGTGGCGGGTTCGGCGACGACTTCCGGGAGGGGTTTCAGGAGGGGATGAACGAAGCGCTCGTCGACAGCTTCTCCGAGCTGCAGGACTCGGTGCTCCAGTTGCCCCACTCCCCGCCCCGCAAGCGGCTGATCCAGCTCATCGAGCGGGGGCGGGCCGACGCCGAGGCCGGCCGCCTGGAGCTGGTGGACGCCAGCGTGTTCGTGGCCGAGGCCGAAGCGGCGGTCGCCGACGGCGAGCTGACCATGGAGGAGGTGCAGGCCCTGGAGAGCCGCTACGAGTCCATGGTGTCGGGCTGAGCCGGGGGCGGCTCGGCGATGGCCCCCCGCAGGCGCCAGACCAGCCAGCCCCCCACGAAGAACAGCAGCACCATGACCCACTGCGCCGGGGTCAGCCCGGCGTAGCGCAGGTCGCTGGTTTCGAGGTCGGTGCTGCGCAGGAAGTCGAGGAGGAAGCGGACCGGGACGTACATCGTGGTCAGCAGGGCCACGAAGAAGCCCGGCCGGTGGGGGCGGCGGCGCAGCGCGAGGAAGACCAGGGCGATCGCGGTGGTCCACAGCGCTTCGTAGAGCCCCAGGTCGTGGCGGGGGCCGCCGGGGAAGTCGACCGCCAGGAAGAAGTCGGAGGGGCGGCCGATGTGATCGTGGGCGCTGAAGCAGCCCAGCCGGGCGATGATCCAGGCGAAGGGGAAGCCGTAGGCGATGCAGTCGGCGTGGGGCCAGTAGGGGCGCTTGCGGATCACCTTGTAGAACAGGATCGAGCCGGCGATGGCCCCCAGGAAGCCGCCGGTGCTGGACAGCCCGCCCCAGACCTCCAGCAGGGTGATCCACCCCCGTTCCTCGAGCAGCTCGGGGTGGTAGGCCAGGACGTGCATCCAGTGCCCCCCGACGAAGCCGAGTCCCACGGTGACGACGACGCCATCGACGATGTCGCGGACGTCCAGCCCCTGGGCGATGGCCCGGGCCCGGGCCATCGCCCAGGGGCTGGACGTCCG
>RFKJ01000879.1 GCA_003694325.1 Deltaproteobacteria bacterium | reverse complement strand
TCGCCGAGCATGACGAGCACCCGCCCGTCGGGAGCGAGGAGGCGGGCGGCGTCGGCCAGCACTCCCTCGGGGGCCTTGTAGGCCCGGGAGACGAGGCCGTCGAAGGGGCCCCCGACCCGCTCGCTGCGGCCGTGGAACACGGTGACCCGGGCGAGGCCGGCGCCGGCCCGGCGAGCGGTGTCGACGACGGTCTCCAGGAACACGGCGCGCTTGCGGCGGCTCTCGACCAGCACGACGTCGGCGTCGGGGTTGCGGGCGGCCAGGGCGATGCCGGGAAAGCCGGCCCCGCTGCCGAGGTCGGCCCACCGGCCGCGGACGGGTCCCAGGGCATCCACGGCGGCGGCGGCGTCGACGAAGTGGGGGGCGAGGGGGCCGGGGCCGACGAGGTCCATGGCGGCCCGCCACTGGTCGAGGAGCTGGAAGTGGACGCGCTCGGCGGGGGTGAGGCCCGGCGGCGGACTCGACCGGCTCACGACGCGGTCCCCCGGGCGAGGTGGACGGCCAGCAGGTCGATGGCCGCCGGGGTGACGCCCGGCAGGCGGGCCGCGGCGCCCAGGGTGCGCGGCCGCGCTTGTCGGAGGCGCTCGGCGACCTCGTGGCTGATGCCCGGCAGGCGATAGTCCAGATCGCGCGGCAGCGCGACCGACTCCATGCGTCGGGTCCGCTCGGCACGGGCCCGTTCCCGGTCGAGGTACCCGGCGTACTTGATGTCGGTCACGACCTGCTCGGCGACCTCGGCGTCCACCTCCGGGCGATCGTCGAACAGCGTTCCGAGCAGGTCCCAGTCCACCTCGGGCCGCTTCAACAGCTCGGCGGCGGATGCCTTGTTGCGGGGCGGCTGGATGCCGGCGGCGTCGCAGCGGCGACGGCCCTCGGCGTCGGGCAGCAGGCTGGCGCCGGCGCACCATGCCTCGGCCGCGGCGATGGCCTCCTGCTTGCGCTCGAAGCGGGCCCAGGCGGCGTCGGACAGCAGGCCCTCGGCCCGCGCCCGGGGCATGAGCCGACGGTCGGCGTTGTCCTCGCGGAGCAGCAGCCGGTGTTCGGCCCGCGACGAGAACATCCGGTAGGGCTCGCCGCCGACGCCCCGGGTCACGAGGTCGTCGACGAGCACGCCGATGTAGGCCTCGTCCCGCCCCAGGACGAAGGCGTCCCCGCGGGCGGCGCTGACCCCGGCCACCAGGCCCTGGGCGGCGGCCTCCTCGTAGCCGCTGGTGCCGTTGACCTGCCCGGCAAGGTACAGGCCGGGGATCCCCTGGTGCTGCAGGTCGTGGCCCAGGTCCCGGGGATCGGCGAAGTCGTACTCGACGGCGTAGCCGTACTGCGCGATCCGCGCCTGCTCGAGCCCCGGGATCCGGCGGATGATGGCGTCCTGGACCTCGGCCGGCAGGCTGGTCGACAGGCCGTTGACGTAGACGCGATGGGTGTCCAGCCCCTCCGGTTCGAGGAACAGCAGGTGGCGATCGCGGTGGGGGAAGCGCACCACCTTGTCCTCGATGGACGGGCAGTAGCGGGGGCCGCGGCCCTCGATGGCCCCGGTGAAGATGGGCGCCCGGTGGAGGTTGTCCCGGATGAGCTGGTGGACGCCGTCGTCGGTCCAGGCCAGGTGGCAGTCCACCGTCGGCAGCCAGCGGGTGGGGGGCGAGAAGGAGAAGTGCCCGTCGGGGACGGTGTCCGCCTGCACCTGGAGGCGATCCCAGGCGATGGTCCGGCCGTCCAGGCGCGGCGTGGTGCCGGTCTTGAGTCGGCCCAGGCGCAGCCCCAGCGCCCGGAGCCGGGCCGAGAGGCGATGGGCCGCCGGGTCCCCGACCCGTCCGCCCTCGGTTCGCTCCTCGCCGCGGTGCATGACGGCCGACAGGAAGGTGCCGGTGGTCAGGATGGCGGCGTCGCAGGCGATGGTGGTGTCGTCGGCCAGGACCACGCCGACCACCCGACCGGCCCGGAGGGTCAACCCGGCGACCTCGCCCCGGACGAAGTCCACCCCGCCGCCTGCGTTCGCCGGGTTCAACAGCTCGGCAGCCATCTCGGCGGGGTAGCGGTCGATGTCCACCTGGGCCCGGCTGGACTGCACGGCGAGGCCCTTGCGGGTGTTGAGCCGGCGGAACTGGAGGCAGGCGCGGTCGGCCACCCGGGCCATGGCCCCCCCGAGCGCGTCGATCTCCCGGACGAGGTTGCCCTTGGCGAGACCACCGATGGCCGGGTTGCAGGAGAGCCGGGCGATGGCCCGCCGGGACAGGGACACGACGGTCACCCGCGCCCCCGCCCGCACCGCGGCCAGCGCCGCCTCGCAGCCGGCGTGCCCCGCGCCCACGATGACGACGTGACGGCGTGCGCTCATGGGCGCGAGCTAACAGGTAGTCTCTGCCCATGTCAGACCGCGCCGCGACGGAGCCCCGGCGGCAGCGCCTCCTCACCGTGGCCGTCCTGGTGGGGCTGGTGCTGCCCTTCATCGGCAAGCCGGTCCACGTCGACGACGCGAATTTCCTGGTGCTGGCCCGCGGGGCCGCCGCCGATCCCTGGCGACCCCACGCGGCGCCCATCAACTGGCAGGGACACACCGAGCGGGCCTTCGACGTGCTGAGCAACCCACCGGGCATCGGCTGGTGGCTGGCCCCGGTGGCCGACCAGCCCGCCTGGGTGCTGCACCTGTGGATGCTGCCCTGGTTGCTGGTGGCGGCCTGGGGGGCCTGGGAGCTGGGGAGGCGGTTCACCGATGCCCCCGCCGCCGCCACCCTGCTCATCGGCGGGGCTCCGGCCGCGGTGCTCGCCGCCCAGTCCCTGACGCCGGACCTGCCCCTGCTGGCCTGCGTCCTGGCCGGCCTGGCCGGGATCGTCCGGCACGCGGGACCCGCCTCCCCGGCCCGCCGGTGGCCCTGGGCCCTGCTGCTGGGCGCCAGCGCGCTGTTCCGGTACAGCGGCGCGGTGATGGTCCTCGTGGCCCTGGCCTGGCCCCTGGCCCGGCGAGGTCGGCGGGGGCTGCGGGCCGGGATCATGCTGGCGGCCGCCACAGCGACCCCGCTGGTCCTCCTCGCCCTCCACGACGTCCTGGCCTACGGGGAGGTCCACGTCCTGGCGATGACGGCCTTCCAGGGGGTCTCCGACACCCCGCGGGAGATCTTCCGCAAGGTGGCGGCATCCCTGGCCATGCTCGGGGGAGCGGTGGTACTGCCGATCCTGTGCTGGTCCCGGCTGGTGCCGGCCCTGGTCGGATTGGTCGGGGGCTGCATCATCGGCGGCCAGGCGGCGACCCTCTCCCACCAGGCCGGGCCGCCGGCCCTGGCCACCCTGCTGGCCTGCGCGGCAGGCGGCGCCGTGCTGGGCGGCGCCCTCCCCCGCCCGGGCCGACCGGACCGCGAGGGGATCTTCCTGTGGCTGTGGCTGCTGCTCGGGATGCTGTTCCTGCTCAAGCTCCGGTTCACGGCCGCCCGGTACTGGCTGCCCTTCGCCGCACCCGTGGTGCTCCTCAGCCTGCGCACTACCCGGACCGGCCTGGTCCGCGTCGCGGTGCCGGCGACGGCCCTCCTGTCGCTGTTGCTGGCCTGGGACGACCTGCAGTTCGCCCGGGCCCAGCACGAGCTGGCCCGGCGCCTGGACCGCACCGCCCGCAGCGAGGGCGGCACCGGCGTGTTCGCCGGGCACTGGGGGTGGCAGCACGCCCTGGAGCAGCGGGGCTGGCGCCCCCTGGAGGAGGACGCGCCCATCGCCCCCGACCAGCTCCTGGCCATCGACACCGTCGCCTGGCCCCAGGAGCCGGCCGAGAGCTGCCTGGTGCTCCTCGACGCGGCGACCATCGAGGGCCCGCCGATCCCGCTTCCCCGGGTCCACGCGCCGCGAGGGGGGGCCAACATCCACGCCAGCATGATCGCCGGGCAGCCGCCGATCGAGACCTACGCGCCCTGGACCCTCTCCCGCGAACCCTACGACAGCGCCCGGCTCTGGCGCGGCTGCCACGTCGCCGACCCCGACGCCGCCCCCGCGCCACCCGC
>RFKJ01000075.1 GCA_003694325.1 Deltaproteobacteria bacterium | reverse complement strand
GCCCCGACCCGGGCCGAGGTCGAGGCGGCCATCCAGGCGCTGGACGACGCGCTGTGGGCGGGAGACCTGCTGGCCGCCCGCGACGCCATGGTCTGCTACAACCTGTTCGAGAAGGACAAGGTCGGCACCTGCTCGGTCGGGGAGCTGGTCGCCCTCGGGCCGGTCCCCCGGGGCGAGGCCCGGATGCAGGACGGCACGCCGTGGCTGGAGTACGTCCGCGACGACTGGCACGAGTTCGATCGCATCGTCTGGGACCGCAAGGATCGGACCCTGGCCCACGTCACCTACAAGCACAAGCGCAACGGTCGGACGCGCAGCCTGTCGGTGCAGTACGACGGCGGGACCTGGAAGGTGGTGGGCATCGTCGGCCGCAAGGCCGAGGCCATCACCACCGCCCGGATCATGACCGACCTGGTCGACCGGGACCGGCGGGACATCTTCGAGCGGCGCCTGGCCGGCGAGCCCATCGACGCCGATGGCAACTCGCTCGTCGACGAGGTGCTCGGGGGGTAGTGGACCCGGTCCGGGCTGCGGCGGTCCCCCCCGCGCCGGGGCGGGCCGGCGACCGGCGGGTGCTCAGCTCAGGTCCTCCTGCAGGACGCCCCGGCCGCCCTTGATGAACTCGCGGAGGAACCGGATGTCGCTGTGCCGGGCTTCCTCCGGCGTGCCGACGAAGGCGATCCGTCGCTGGTAGACCAGGGCGAGGCGGTTGGTCACCGTGAACACGGTGTCCATGTCGTGGGTGACCACCACGCTGGTCACGCCGAGCCGCTCCTGCAGGCGCAGGATGAGCCCGTTGATCCTCCGCACCGTGATGGGGTCCAGGCCGGTCGTCGGCTCGTCGTACAGCACGACCTCGGGCTTCATGGCGATGGTGCGGGCCAGGCCGACCCGCTTCTTCATGCCCCCCGACAGCTCGCTGGGCCGGAGCTTCTGGACGCCCGGCAGGTCGACCAGCTCCAGCACCTCGGCCACCCGGGCGTCCATCTGCTCCTCGGTCCCCCAGGCATGTTCCCGGAGGGGGTACTTGATGTTGTCCTCGACCGACATGGAGTCGAACAGCGCTGCCCCCTGGAACAGCATGGCGATGCGGCTGCGGACCCCCATCAGCGCGCGTTCGTCCATGGTCGTGACCTCGTCGCCGAACGCCCGGATGCTGCCGCGGTCGGCCTTGAGCAGGCCGATCAGCATCTTCAGGCAGACGCTCTTGCCGACCCCCGAGCCGCCGATGATCGTCAGGGTCTCACCGCGGCGGATGTCCAGGTTGAGGTCCTCGTAGACGACCTTGTCGCCGAAGGCCTTGCCGACGTGGGCGAAGCGGATGATCTCCTCGCCGTCGGCCGGCGGCGTGGCGGCGCCGTCGACGGTTTCGGGCACGACGGGGGTGGCGGGGTGGGACATGGCGGCGGGCTCAGCCGTAGATGGCCAGGAAGAAGCGGGTCAGGAAGAAATCGCTGATGAGGATGGTGATCGAGGTCCAGACGACGGTGCGGGTGGTGGCCTGGCCCACCCCCTCGGTCCCGCCGCGGGTGTTCATGCCGACCCAGCAGGAGATGATGGCGATGAAGTAGCCGAAGAAGGCCGACTTGAGGATGCCGTGGATCAGGTCGGGGACGTCGACGGTGTCGATCATCTGCTCGATCCCGAACCGGAAGCTGATGTGGACCTCGAGCATGGTGATGAACACGCCGCCGAGGCAGCCGACGAGGTCGGCGAGGACCGTCAGCAGCGGCAGGGCGATGACCATGGCCACCACCCGGGGGACCACCAGCTTGCGCACGGGGTTGGCACCGAGCGCCCGGATGGCGTCGATCTGCTCGGTCACCGCCATGCTGCCGATCTCGGCGGTGAACCCCGCCCCCACCCGTCCGCCGACCAGCAGGGCGGTGAGCACCGGCCCCAGCTCGCGGACGATGCCGAGGCTCACCAGCTTGCCGGTATACAGGCTGGCGCCGAAGGGCTCGAGCCCGATGGCGAACTGGCTGGCCATGACCATGCCGGTGAACACCGCCGTCAGGAAGGTGATCGACCAGCTCTGGACGCCGCCCTGTTCGAGCTGGACGATCCACAGCTTCACCTCGAAGGGGCGGCGGACCAGCTCGCGGGCGGTCTGGCCGGTGAGGATCGCGACCTCGCCGATGGCGCCGAAGAAGGTCTGGACACCCGACATCGGTGGTCAGCCCCGCGCCTGGAAGCCGGCCAGGACGGCCTCGAACGCGTCCCATGCCCGGTCGATCCCCCCGGGCGTCGACACCAGCAGGAAATCGTAGACGCACTCGTTCTTCTTGAGCACGGCGATCCCGAGCTCGAAGGGGACGCCGTCGAGCACCCCGGACTGTCGTCGGACGAGGGCCTCCCGGCCATCGATGGTGCGGGTCTCGGAGAGGTCGGGCTCGCCGGCCGACATCCCCAGGAGCGCCGAGTCGGCGAGCTTGTCCAGCGGCCGGTCCTCGAAGCGGGTCGCGCAGTTGCTGTCGGTGTAGATGGTGGCGTGCAGGTCGTCGCTGTACCAGGCCCGGTCGGCCCCCCCGGGGCGCACCCGGGTCCAGCCGGGGCCCGGATCTCCGGTCTGGTAGCGACCCTCCAGGCGGCGCGCCTGGCGGGAGGCACCGCAGGCGGTGAGCAGCATCAGCATCAGCAGGTGCGGAGTCCGCATCAGGAATCTCCCGCGCCCTGGGGGCCGGTCAGCGGCAGGCCTGCCGCGTTGCTCTCTTCTTCGGTGATCGTCATGAAGACCTCTTCGAGGTCGGCGCCCCGGTCGCCGCCCACCAGCTCGTCCATGGTACCCAGGGCGACCAGCCGCCCCCCGTAGAGGATGCCCACCCGGTCGCAGACCTCCTGGGCCACGTCCAGCGAGTGGGTGGACAGGAACACGGTCCGACCCTCGGCGGCGATCTGGCGGAACCGCTCCTTGATCCGCCTTGCCCCGTGGGGATCGAGGCCGACCATGGGCTCGTCGACGATGAGCGCCCGGGGGTCGTGGAGCAGCGCCGCCGACAGGACGAGGCGTTGCTTCATGCCGTGGGAGTAGGCCTCGACCAGCTCATCGGCGCGGTGCAACAGGTCGTGTTCCGCCAGCAGCTCCCGGGCCCGCTGCCGCCAGGTCTCGGCCGGGACCCCGTACATGCCCGCCACGAACCGCAGGAACTCCCAGGCGGTCAGCTTGTCGTACAGGTAGGGGCGGTCGGGGATGTAGCCGACCCGTCGCTTGCTCTCGACGGGGTGCCGGGCCAGGTCGATGCCGTCGATGCGGATCCGGCCCCGGGTCGGAGACAGGACCCCGGACAGCATCCGGATGGTGGTGGTCTTGCCGGCGCCGTTGGGCCCGAGGAACCCGAAGACCTCGCCGGGACGCACGTGCAGGTCCAGGCGGTGGAGCGCCTGGAAGCCGCCGTACCACTTCTCGACGCCTTCGATGCGGATCATCGGCAGCCTGCGGGATGAAGGACCGGGAGACGAGCGCGGCGGAGGCTACCACGCCGGCTGGCGGAGGAGGCGAGGCTCATCGGCTGTCCACGGCCACGAAGCCGAGCCGGCCCATGACGGCCAGGATCTCCACCTGGCGATCGAGATCCCCCTCGGCCAGCTTGACGTGGGTGGCATCGGCCGGCGCCTGCCCGAAGGTGGGATCGACCGGCAACCACGGCCAGGCGGTGGACCCCTCGGCGGTGGGGGCGGCGCCGTCTCCAATCCAGACCTCGGGCCAGGCGTGGTAGTAGAAGGCGCCCCGGTCGCCGACCCGGTCGGAGTAGACGACGCCGGCGGCGATCCGGGTGGGGATCCCCAGGCTGCGGGCCAGGCTGACGTAGAGGGCGGTGTGCTCGTTGCAGTCGCCCCGCGCGGTGCGCAGCACCTCCAGGCCGCTGGGGATGCCGAAGGTGGGGGCCTTTTCGACGTACTGGAAGACCCACTCCTCCAGCTTGACCGCGGCGTCGACGCGGTCGGTGGCCCCGGCGGTGACCTCGCGGGCCTTCTGGATGATGTCGGGGTGGTCGGCCTGGATGGTGGGGCTGCTCTCCAGCCACTCCGCCGGGACCTGCACGTCGGGTGCGGGCACCACCGGTGGGCGGGCAAGCTCGGCCAGCAGTGGCATCTCCACCCGCACCGTCCCGTCCCGGCGGACCTGGATCGGTGGATCGTCGATGACGCGATCGGGGTCGACGCCCTGGATGGCCAGCTCGAGCACGCGGGTCGCCCGCGGTCGCGGGATCCGGCCGGTCAGCGGGACGGCGCTCCGGGCGATGATGTCGACGGCCTCGTCGTGGGTCGGCATGTCCCGCGCCTGCTCGGGGGTCATGCGCACCATCGACAGGCCCATGGGGCTCTCCTGGCGGATCACCTCGCCGGCGCTGGTCACGAGCTGGCGGGTCTCGATGTCGCCGAAGCGGGTGCGCACCCACCAGGCCTCCTCGCCGTTCTCCAGGACTTCGACGTCGGTCACCTCGTACTCCATCACCCCCTCGGCCATGGTCGCGGGGTTGAAGTAGGGGACCTCGAAGCGCGTGCCGATGGCCAGCTCGTGGCGCCGCACCACCTCCTCCAGGGACAGCTCGACCTGCGGGGGGGCGCTGACGGGGAAGGTGAACCGCCGGGACCCGCCGCCGGTGTCCACCTCCATGACGATCTCGTCGCCCCGCACCTCGCCGCGGGCCGAGATCCGGACCTCGTCGCTGACCATGAAGAAGTCAAAGCGTCGCAGGGTGCCATCGGGGTCGGTGAGGGCAGCCTGGGCGGTGACGACGTCCTGGATCGTTCCGAAGGCCGCGAGGCGGAAGTGGCTGCGTCCCTCGTGCAGGGTGCCGCCCCCGGCGACCGGCGCGCTGCGGCTCACCGCGTAGCCGACCTTCTGGTCCTCGAAGAAGATCCCCATCCAGCGCTCGCGCGATGGACCGGCGGCCAGCGCCTCGGCGTCCAGGGGCACCATCGAGCCGCCCTGGCCGGCGGTGACGACATAGCCGAGGGTCAGGCCGATGAACCCGAGCAACGCGACCAGTTCGACGAACAGCAGGGGAGTGGGTCGCAACCGCGGCATGCTGCCGGGTGCTAACATGCCGGCTCGGCCTGCCCCCGGGTGGCACGCGCCGGACCCACCGGGTGACGCGATTCGCGCCGCCCTCCAGCCGACACTCGGAGTCGACGTGCGGGATCCTTCGATGTTGATGGCCGCTCGGGTCCTGCCGGCGCAGCCCGCGCCGGGCGATGCGGCCGATCCGGACGCTGCATCCGTCATCGCCGACTGCCTCCAGGCCCCCGAGCTGTCGCTGCTCGTGGTCGGAGAGGCCCGGGGCCCCCGGCAGGAGGTGCCGGCGGCCCTGCGGGTGGCATTCGACCGGGTGCGGGTGCAGCTCTCCCGCAACCACGACCTCGTGGAGCGGCTGGCCCGGCATCCCGACGACGACCTGCGCCGGCGGGTCGAGCAGCGGATCGGGGAGGCGATGGTGCAGGCTTCCCGGGAGATCCATGCCCTGGGCCTGCGCCGGGGGTGCACCACCGAGGTCGAACTGGACGTCGTCGTCGCCCTGCCCACCGAGCTGCTGGTGGCCCATGCCGGTCGGGGTGCGGTGATGCTGGTCCACGCCGGCCTGGTGCATCGCCTCACCGCCGCCGCCTCGCCCGAGGAGCCGATGCCCCGCTCCCTGGAGGAGGACCTGGGCTCGATGGTGCCGGCGGGTGCCCCGGCCCACGCCCCCCTGGGATCCACCGCCGACCCCCCGGCGGTGGAGACCATGGCCGTCGACCTGCGCCCGGGGGACCGGGTGGTGCTGTTGGCGCCGTCGGTGGCCGCGGGGGTCGATCGCGACACCCTGCGCCAGGCTCTGCGGATCGCCGGATTGGGCGAGGCGATCGAGGAGATCCAGGCCCGGTCGGTGGTGCCGCCGGACCGGCCGCGGGCGGTCGCCGCGATGCAGGTGGGGCCTGCGGTGGCCGACGCCGGTCGGGAGCGCATCGCGACCCTGCAGCGCATGGAGCTGTTCCGGTGGTGCAGCGACGGCGAGCTTTCGGCCATGGCCGAGCTGGCCGTGCCTCGCAGCTTCGGGGCGGGGACCCTGCTGTTGCGGCAGGGCGCGATGAACCGCACCCTGTACCTGCTGGTGAGCGGGCGGGTGGCGATCAACAAGGACGGCCAGCGCATCGCCGAGGTCGACAGTGGCGTGGTGCTCGGGGAGATGTCGATGCTCGACGACCCCCGGGCCAGCGCCACCGTCGAGGCGCTCACCCCGGTGGAGGTCCTGACCCTGGACCGCGAGAGCTTCCTGGCGGCCCTCAAGGCCGACGCGAACATGGCGGTGAAGGTGCTCTGGAGCCTCCTGCTGCGGGTCTCCAGCAATCTCCGCCAGACCTCGGAGCGGCTGGCGGAGGCCAGCGCCTCCGGCCTGGTGGAGACCGTCGACGACGCGGCCACCGTGCTGGATCACCGGTCGGGCAGGCCGATCGGTCCCGCGGACCCCACTTCGGAGGAGACACCGTGAAGCTGCAGACCTGGGGCGTCAGCGACGTGGGTCGCGCCCGCAAGACCAACGAGGACAGCTTCCTGCTGGCTCCCGAGCAGGGGCTGTTCGCCGTCGCCGACGGGATGGGGGGCTACAAGCGCGGCGACGTCGCCAGCGAGCTGGCGTGCAGCGTGCTGCAGGAGTGGGTCGCCAGCCATGGCGACCTCCTGGCCCGGTTCCGGGAGGCCCCCGACGAGGTCGGCCGCGATGCGGTGCTCGACATGCTGGACGCCGGCGTGCAGCAGGCCTGCCGCCAGATCCACGACGCATCGCTGTCGCTGGTCGGCGAGGGGGGCCGGATGGGTACCACCCTCGACGCGGTGCTTCTGGTGGGCGAGGTGGCCTTCGTGGTGCACGTCGGCGACGGGCGGGTGTACCTCGCCCGCGGAGGCGAGCTGCACCCGCTCACCGAGGACCACACCCTCATCAACCAGCAGCTCCGCGAGGGCCTCATCGACGAGGAGCAGGCCCGCCGGGCCCGCAACCGCAACCTCATCACCCGGGCGCTGGGGGTCTTCCCCGAGGTGCAGGTGGACGCCATGGCCTTCGACGTCGACCCGGCGGATGCCTTCGTGCTGTGCACCGACGGCCTGCACCGGTACCTCGGCCGGCGGGAGCTGGGCTTCCTGCTGGATGAACAGGGCGAGGCTCCCGACCTCAAGCAGCTCGTCGCCCTGGCCAACGAGCGGGGCGGCCGCGACAACATCACGGTGGTGGTGGCCCGGCTGCAGGCCTCCTCGTCGGACGGGGACGCCCACCGGGTCGCCGAACGGATGGCCGTGCTGCGCCGCGTCGACCTGTTCCAGGCCTGTACCTACCGGCAGCTCCTGGCGTTCACCGAAGCCACCCGGGTCCGCCGCGCTCCCGCGGGGAGCGTGCTGTTCGAGGAGGGCTCCGCCGGTGACGAAGCCTTCTTCATCGTCGCGGGCAGGGTCGCCATCGAGAAGCGGGGGACCCGCCTGGCCCGGCTGGGGCCGGGCCACTACTTCGGCGAGCTGTCGCTCATCGACCAGGTCCCCCGGTCGGCGAGCGCCCGGGTGTTGCAGGACGCCACCTTCCTCACCCTGGACCGGGCCAGCTTCCTGCGCCTGATCAAGCAGGACGGGGCGCTGGGAACCCGCCTGCTGTGGCAGCTCGTCCGCAAGGTGTCGGCGCACCTGCGGGCCACCAATGAACGACTGGTGGCCGAGACCGTCAGCCTGGAGGAGCTGGCGGCGGACGACCTGGTGTCGTTTGATTGAGACCGGCCGGTGATCGCGTGATGGCGCCCGGTCGGTGATCGGGCCGCCCCGGTCGGGCAGGGGCCGGGCGGCCGCGGGCGGGGAGGGTCAGGGGCGCCCCAGTACCTGTCCCACCCGGTGGAGGAGCTGCTGCGACGTGAATGGCTTGGGGAGGAAATCGGTCCCGGCGTGCAACACGCCGTGGTGGGCGATGATGTCGTGGGTGTAGCCCGACATGTACAGCACCCGCAGGCCGGAGCGTTGACGGGCGAGGCGCTCATGGAGCTGGCGGCCATTGGTCCCGGGCATCACGACATCGGTCAGCAGCAGGTCGATCCGGCCGGGGAACCGGCTGGCGAGACGCTCGGCCTCGGCCGGGTCGGCCGCCTCGATGACCGCGTAGCCGTGGTCGGACAGCAGGTCGCGAGCCAGGCTGCGGACCGTGTCGTCGTCCTCCACCAGCAGGATGGTGGCCTCCCCCCCCTCGACGACAGGGGCCTGCGCCGGTCGCGGTTCGTCCACCTCCTGGTCGGTGGCGGGCAGGTAGAGCTTGAAGGTCGTGCCGTGGCCGGGCGCGGAGTGTACGGTGATGAACCCGCCGGCCTGGGCCACGATCCCATACACCGTCGAGAGCCCCAGGCCGGTGCCCTCTCCCGGCCCCTTGGTGGAGAAGAAGGGCTCGAAGATCCGCTTGCGGGTCTGCGCATCCATCCCCTGGCCGTCGTCGCTCACCGAGATGACGACGAAGTTCCCGTTGATCGGGCCGTCGATCATGGGGTGGCTGGCGTCGTGCAGGGTGGCGTTGGCCGTCTCGATGGACAGGTGTCCCCCTGCCGGCATGGCGTCCCGAGCGTTGACGGCCAGGTTGACCAGCACCTGGTCGATCTGGCTGGGGTCGACGCGCACGTTCCACAGGTCGGCGGCGGGCCGGACGACCAGCTCGATGTCTTCGCCGAGCAGCCGGCCCAGGATGTTCTCGCAGCGCGCGAGGACCCGGTTGGGCTGGATCACCTGGGGCTCGACGATCCGCTGGCTGGCGAAGGCCAGGAGCTGGCCGACCAGGTCGGCGGCGCGCCGGCTGCTGTCGAGGATCTCGGTGGCCCATGGCCGTGCCCGGTGGTCCGGGTCGAGGCTGGCCTCGATCAGCTCGGCGTAGCCCATGATCCCGGTCAGGAGGTTGTTGAAGTCGTGGGCGATCCCCCCGGCGAGACGCCCGATGGCCTCCATCTTCGTGCTGTGCCGCAGGCGGGCCTCGAGGCGGGCGCGTTCGGCCTCGGCCCGGCGCTGGGCGGTGATGTCGATGAAGGTGATGATGACGAGTTGCAGCTCGTCGCGGTCATCGACGACCGGGTACCCGGTGCACAGCGCCCAGGTGATGTCGTCCGTCGCCGGCCGACGGCTCCCCACGACGAGGTCCGTGACGGGCTGGCGGGTGCGCAGCACGAGGTTGACCGGGAACTCGTCCACCGGCATGGGGGTGCCGTCGGGTCGCAGGAAGCACCACCGGGGATCCGGGGCCCGGACCCCGATGATCTCGTCCATGGTCAGGCCGAGGATGTCGCAGGCTCGCTGGTTGCAGACCCGGATCGAGGTATCCGGCGCATGGGCGACGACCCCTGCCGGCAGGTGGTCCAGCACCTGCTTGAGATCCTCGTCGGTGCCGAACAGGCGCACCGGGCCTCCACGGCGTCGAGGCTCGGGCGGGGCGGTGGGGTCCTGGCGATCCTGGGGCACCCGGGGAACTC
>RFKJ01000878.1 GCA_003694325.1 Deltaproteobacteria bacterium | reverse complement strand
TACCTCGACCGAACCCACCCCCACGCGCCCGCCTGGCTGCTGGAGCACGACGTGCCCACCGACCACCAGGTGCTGCGCCGGTTGCGGTAGGCGCCCGTTCAGGCGCCGGCCCGGCGCTTGGACCCCCGCTTCTTCTTCTTCTTGGTGGCCGGTTCGTCTCCATCGAGGGACTGCCGGATCCCCGACAGGTCGCGGAGCCGGTTGAGGGCCTCCCGCTCGATCTGGCGCACCCGCTCCCGCGACAGGCCCATCTCCTTGCCGACCTCGGACAAGGTGCGGAACTCCCCATCGTCCAGCCCGTAGCGGCGGGTCAGCACGAAGCGCTGGCGATCGGTCAGCAGCGACTCGAAGGCGTGCTGCATGCGAGACAGCTCCTGGGTGCTGATGGCCTCGGAATCGGGCTGCGGCGCCTCCTCGTCGGACAGGAAGCGGTCCAGCGGGCGGGGCCGCGGACCATCGTCCACCGGCTGCTCCAGGGAGATGGTGTTGCCCTGGGACAGCAGCAGCTCGGCGCGCTCCTTGTCGATGCCCACCTCCTGGGCGAGATCCTGGATGGTGTACTCGACCCCCATGGAGTCGAAGCGCTTCATCGCCTTGCGGAGGTTGCGGGTCTGCTCGACCGCGCAGCCCGGTAGCCGGACCGGCCGCCCGGTGTGGTCGATGGCGCGGGTCATCTGGGCCCGCACCCACCAGCGGGCGTAGGTGCTGAACCGGATGCCGCGATCGGGATCGAAGCGCTTGGCCGCCCGGAGCAGCCCGATGTAGCCCTCCTGGACGAGGTCCTCCTCGTCCATGAACGGGCCGGCCAGCTTGCGGGCCTCGCCGTGGGCGATGCGGCGACCGGACATGGCCAGGCGCCAGCGCAGGTTCTCGGCCTCGGCCCAGGCCGCCTGGGCCTGGCGGGCCCACTCCCGGTACTCGGGGTTGTCCTTGGCAGCCTTGACGACCGCCTGGACCGCCTCCTCGAGGCGATCCACGGCGCCGGCCCGGGTGCGCTCGGCCCGGTCGGGGCGCCGCATCAGGATCTCGTCGGCTTCCTCGAGACCCGCGACGGCTTCCCGAGCCGCCTGCTCGCAGCGGCGGATCTCGCGGGCCATCTGCTTCTCTTCCTCGGCCGTGAGGCGCTCGGACGGGCCCGAGCCCTCCGAGGAAGTGGCGGAGGCACGAAGGGAGAGGAGGGACATCGGAGAGAGCTCCGTGGATGACGGGTTGCCGGGAATGCGCGACCACCGACGGGGCATCGGGCGGCAGTACTCGGACGGGGCAGTTCCCGGGGGGCGGAAAGCCTCCCGATATGACCCGCCCTCCCCCAGCGTGTCAACCAGGGCGGGTGACCATCCTGTGAAGGGGCGCGCATCACCCGGGGGCGCCGCCGAAGCGCCGTCCGGCTCGATCGAGGCTGCAGCGTGAAGGGGGAGCGGCCAGGGAGGCTCCCCGGACGCGACGCCTGGCTGCCCCCCTACCCTACCGGAGGAATGGCCCGGCCGGGAGGGCTGTGACGAGGACCGCCGCGCCGGGTCCTGTCGGGGTGCGCCGCCCTCTCCGGCAACCCGGCCCTGCAACGCCGACCCCCGGCGAGGCCGGGTCAGGGTCGGGAGCCCTCCCGGCGCTCCCCGCGCAACAGCTCGTCGATGCCGAGCAGGGCGCAGCCGATGTGCTGGACGGCGTCGATCCGGACGTCCAGCGCCCAGGGGCTGTCCCGGTAGCCGCCGACCAGGGCCCGGGGTGCCGGCAGCAGGGCGGCGTCGGCGGGGCGGTACTGGCTGTCCAGGAAGTGCTGCCCGAAGCGCAGCGCACGATCCCGCCACGGGCCGTCGGGGTCGAGGAGGGCGGCGGCGACCACGGCCTCGGCGAGTCCACCGGCGGGGCCCGCCGGCATGGCCAGGGGACTTCCCGGCGTCGGTGTCCGCCCGGCGTTGGCGGCGAGGTAGCCCCGGCACGGGCCCCATCCGCGGAGAACACCCCGGTGCAGGTCGGCCAGGGCGCTGGCCGCGAGGCAGGCCCAGTGCTCGTCGAGCACCACCAGTCGCCCTGCGGCCCCCGGCGCATAGGCCCCGTCGAGGAAGTCACCGGCCCGCAGCGCGGCGGCGGCGGCGGCGGGATCGCCGGCCCGCCCGCGAGCCGCCAGGGCCAGGGTCACCTGCCCCTGGCCGTAGGGATTCAGCGCCTGGGGCGGAAAGCGCCCGGACGCCTCGTCGAGTTCGCCACGGACCGCCCCCCGGTCGTCGACGGCGGTCACCAGCAGGGCGGCCCAGGAGTCCGCCACCGGCCGGGGCTCGGCGAGGGCCGTCGCCGCCAGCAGCGCCAGGGCGGTGGTGCCCACCCAGGCCCGGCCATCGTCCCGCCGCGGGTCCCGGACCACGGCGCGACCGTCCCCGAGCCGGATGGTGGCGGCCTCCAGAAAGGCCAGTCCCCGGCGGGCGGCCTCGTAGAACCGCCGTTCCCCGGTGCGGGCGGCGAGCCGGGCGAGGAACCAGGTGGTGCCAGCGTGGCGCGGGTAGTTGTAGCCCGGCCCCCGGACGCCCCCCGGCCCCCGGACCACGTAGTCGTAGCGGCCGTCCTTGGCCTGGTGGGCCAGGAGGTAGTCGCCGGCCGCCACCACCGAGTCCAGGGCGGCATCGGCATCCAGCGCCGGGGCGACGGCCCAGCCGTTCCGCAGCCGCCGAACCCCCGACTCCGATGCCAGGAAGCTGTCGAACCGCGCCCCCTGGACCGCGCCACCGGCCCCGCCGGCGGACGGATCGGCCGGCGATTCGACCCGGTCGTCCGGGAC
>RFKJ01000877.1 GCA_003694325.1 Deltaproteobacteria bacterium | reverse complement strand
CGGCATCGCCGTGGCGGTGAGCACCCCGCCCGACCGGCTGCACGCGGCGCTGCTGCGCCTGCGGGTTCCCTTCGGGCTGGCGCTGATGGCCGCCACCGCCCTGCGCTTCCTGCCGGTGCTCGGAGCGGAGCTGGTCACCGTCCGGGCAGCGCGCCGCAGCCGGGGGCGACCGGCCTGGCAGCGCTCCCCCACCCAGTGGCTCCGGCTGGAGGTCAGCCTGCTGGCGCCGGTGGTGGCCCGGGCCTGGCGCCGCGCCCAGAACCTCGCCGAGAGCCTGGATGCACGCGGCTTCGACCCCCTCGCCCCCCGTCGGCTCCGACGACCCCTGCGGCTGTCCATCATCGACGGTGCGGTCCTCCTGCCGGTCGTGCTCGCAAGCCTGGCCATCGGCGCTGCGCGGCTCCTGTTCGTCCTCTACACCACCGACACCTGGTACCACCCGACGCTGCGGCCACTGTACGGGGTGGTCCGACGGTGGCTGTGAACCCGGAACTTCCCTGCGGCGCCCCCGGGGCCCGCGTTTACTCGACGAGGCCCGGTCCGGGAGTGTCGTCGAACTCGACCAGCCAGGCGATGATGTCGTAGGTCGTCCGGGTCCAGGCCAGCCGCCGGCCGTCGGGCGACGGGGCCAGGTGGCTCATCCAGCCAAAGTCCTCGCGCAGCACCTCGACCCCACCGGCCCTCGGATCGACCATGACCAGGGCGAAGTCCTGCGCTCCCACGCCGATGGCGGTGGCCAGGAGGGACGAGCCGTCGGGAGTCCACATCACCTCCTGGACCGCCTCGGTCTGGGGCAACGCCCGACTGCGCCCGGTCTCCAGGTCGTGGATTCGGACTCCTTCCGGCGCCCGCCAGGCGATGGCCCGCCCATCGGGCGACAGGTCCCATCCATAGGGGCGGAGCCCGTCCACCGGCAGCTCGACGAGCGCAGTCAGCCCGTCGCGAGCGACGTCGAACAACGAGATCGACGACAGGCCCGGCTCGGCGAACAGGCAGCGGCCGGTGGGGGCGCAGCGGGTCAGGCGACGGTGCAGGTAGTCGGTGCCCGGCCACTGCCGCAGCCGTCGTTCGCCCTCGGCATCCCGCCACAACAGCTCGCTGTGGTCTGTGTCGGGGTCCTGTCGCTGGATCAGGGTGGCGCCGGATGCGCCGGGCACCTTGGTGACGCCGAAGGCGTCCACCGGTTCGGGGAACAGGGGGGCGGACCGGCCGGTGGTCACGTCGAATGTCCGGGGCTCCATGCGCGGGCCTCGGGCCACCGACCAGGTCAGGCGTGTCTCGTCCAGCCACCCGCTGGCGAAGGCCGGTGCCGCGTCCTCGGATACCGGAGTGGCCGCCGTCCGCGTGTCGCCGACCAGCCCTCTCTCGGCGATCATCACCGTGCGGGCCCGGTCGATCGTGGCCAGGACGAGGCGGCGCCCGTCCTGGCTGGTGGAGAGGTCTTCGGCTGCCGGCCCGACCCGTGGGCTGAGGAGCCGCATCGGGGCCAGCGCCTCTCCCTGGCCGACCAGGCGGGTGACCACCAGGTCGGCCCACCGGTCATCGTGCTCCTCGGCGCGGGGACGGAGCAGGAAGATGCGCCCGTCCGCCGCCCAGGCCAGCGAACCGTGGACGATGTTGCGGGACAGCACCGTCGGCGGAGCCTCGCCCGTGACGGGTACCAGCTCGAGGGTGGTGTCCTCCTCGGAAACCCGCAGGAACGCGATCCGATCGCCGCCAGGGGACAGGGCGGCACTGGAGATGAACCCCCCGCGCGCCACGATTCGGGGCCTGGCACCGGGATCGCGCCGATCCAGCAGCGCCAGCCCATGCGGCTGGAGAGCGGCGAGCCATCGCCCATCCCAGGAGCACGCCCGGAAGTCCGCGGCCTCGAGGGCGCGGGTCCAGCGATGGCCGCCGATGTCTCCCAGCCAGACGTCGGGCAGGCCCGAGGGGTCGGAGTCCGCAGACAGGGTGGCGGCGATCCGATCGGCGCCGCAAGGGCCGAACGAGCCCGCCAGGGAGTGTCCGTCGGGCAGCTCGACCGGGGAACGCTGCTGGGAGCGCAGGTCGACCCGCACCAGGTTGCCGTCATCATCGAGCAGGACGGTGGCCCCGTCCGGGGAGATCGCGGCGCCTCCGATGGGCCGGTCGACCGGGTTGTAGGTCAGGCGGGCGAAGGTCGCCGATCCGGGCAGGAGATCGGTCGCGTCGATGGTCGGCGGGACTCCGTCCAGGGCGTGGGACGCGTCGTTCTCCGCGCCCTTCCCGTCCGCTCCGCCCGGCCGCGGGGCGACCCGGGACAGCCCCCCCACCAGGATGACGGCGAACAGGCTGGCCACGGCGATGAAGCCCCGTCCTGGAGCCCGCGCCCGGGCCGCCTCCGTCGGTGTCGAACCGGGCGCGGGGCTCGGCATCGCCGGGTCGCCGGTCGCCGATCCGGCCGGGCCCCGGTGGGCGTCCCCGCCGCGACCACCGAGGGCGAAGGTGGCCAGCGTGGCGGAGCTGGGGCCGGAGACCGGGGCCGCGCCGAGCGCCCCGGGCGTGTTCAACGCCGACGGCTCCCTCGGTCCGGCGGCGGACTGTTCCAGGTCGTGGAGCAGCGCGGCGGGCCAGCGTGGCTCGGGCGGCGGCGTCCCTGCCGTCCACGCGGCGAGCAGCGCCCCGGCGTCGGGCGGGCGGTCGGCGGGATCGGGGGACAGGGCGGCCTCGATGGCCTGGTGGATCCGAGCGGGAAGGTCCGGACGGAGGACGTGGACGGGGGGATGGTCGCCGGCCAGGGCGGCCTGCAACAGCTTGAGCGGGGATGTCCCGACGACGGGCAGCCGTCCGGTGGCCATCTCGTAGAACAGGACGCCCAGGGAATACACGTCCGCGGGGAGGCCGGTGGCGCGGGGGTCTTCGAGCTGCTCGGGCGCCATGTAGGGCGGCGTGCCGAGGAGGCCGCCGGTGCGGGTCAACAAGCCGACGGACTCGTCGACCACCCGGGCGATCCCGAAGTCGGCCACCTTGACCGACAGGCTGCCCTCGCGCACGGTGACGAGGATGTTGTCGGGCTTGATGTCGCGGTGGACGATCCGCTGCAGGTGTGCGCAGGCCACCCCGGCCATCACCTGGCGGGCCAGGACGTCGACCTGGTCGACGGTGAGGGTGTGGCGCCGCAGCAGCGCCGACAGGGGCATCCCCGGGACGTGCTCCATGAGCAGGCCGGGCACGCCCCGATCCAGGCTGAGGACGGTGAGCAGGCGCACGATGTGGTCGTGGTCCAGGGCCTGCAGCACCCGGGCCTCCCGGGCGAGGCGTTCGCGCAGCCTCGCCCCCGGAACGTGGAGCACCTTGAGCGCGGCAGTCCGTCCGGTGCGCTCGTGGGCGACGAGGTAGACCGATGCCATGCCCCCGCTCCCCAGTGTCCGGACCAGGCGCAGTCCCGATCGCTCCAACCAGGCGGTGTCGGCGACGGGATTCGAGCCGTCGCCCGTGCCGGGGGCCGGGGGGCGCGCCACGTCAGCCCTGGTCCAAAAGTTCGTCACCGGGCATCAGGAACAGCTCGACGTTGCCACGTCCGTCGGCGCGGACCAGGTCATCGCGCAGGCCGGCCGCCCGCAGCTTCCGGCGGAGTCGCTTGACGTGTCGGTCCCAGTTTGCGCGGAGCGTGGATTCTTCGGCGACGTCCGGCCAGATCCGGTCGGCCACCATGGTCCAGCGCACCGGGACCCCGTACTCGGACAGCTCGGAGACGATGCGCGCCGGGATCCCGCCGATGGCGAAGAACACGCCGTCCTCCCGGTGGATGTGGAGGGTCTCGTGGCGGCTGACGACCCGCAGGGCCGGCCCCCGGCGACCCGAGTCACGGGTGGGCGAGGTGCCACCATCGCAGAGCTGCAGTTCCCGGACGACCAGCGTGCCGGTGGGCAGGTGGAGACGGTCCCCCTGGCGCAGCGGGCGCGGTGACTCGCCGCGGAGCTGGGCCCGGATGCCGTCGGCCATCCAGATCCAGCCATCCCCGTCGGGGCGGAAGCCCGGCTGCAATTCGATCGGCGGCCCCTGGCACAGGGTGTAGACCGAGTGGGTGAGAGGAACCGGGCGGGAACCGACCCCCTCGATGGCCAGCAGGCTGTCGGGGAGGCAGAGGTCGCGGACCGCGATCTCGATGCCGGGGGCGAGTCGGACCTGGAGGCCTGGCGTGATCCGGACGTGGGGGACCGGGCGACCGTCGACCTCCAGCCGGCCGCGCAGGGCCAGCAGGTACAGCTCCCGTCCCCGGAGACTGACCAGGGCGTGGGCCTCGGACACCGTCGGGTGGTCGACGCACAGCGCCGCCGACGGCATCCGCCCGATGATGCCGCCGGGGTGCACCACTACCGCGACGTCATCCGGTCGGGAGAAGGTCACCGATGGCGTGCGGCGTTGGGACGCGATCATGCCGGGAAGTCTATCGCGGGGTGCCGACCCTCGACCGCGTCGGGGCGGGGGCCGTGGACCGCCCCCGGCGGCGTGTCCGATCGATGTCCGACGTCGGGCGGGGGCGCTGCGACTACGTCGAACGGGCCGGAGTGGCCCACTCCCCAGCGGCCCCACCCCGACTCGGCTCGCCCCGCACTTCCGCGGCGGCGCCGGCAGGCACTCTCGTTCCCCCGTTCGTTCGGAAGGGCCCTCCCCCAACCCCCAGGAGACACCGTGAAGACCCGCACCAAGGTCAAGATCGGTTGCTGCGGCAGGGGTATCGGCATCGACGTGATGTGAGCGCCGGGGCGGTGCTGGAGACCTGTGCCTTCGGCCTCGCCTGCGCGGCCCTGTCCGGCGCCATCTCGGTCCTCGACCTGGGAGCGGCGCTGCGGCAGGGTCTTCGTCGTCGGCCATGGGCCGCGTTGCTGGTCGCCACCCCCGCGATCACCGGGCGCCTTGCCGGCCCGGGGCTGGCGCTGGTCGGCCTGGGTCCGACGGGGAGCGTCGTGGTCGCCACCCTGTCGGGAGCGGGGGCCAGTCGCCTGCTGCACCTCGTGGCGATGCCCACCTGGACTGCGCGGGACCGAAGCTCCTGATGCCGCCGGATGCAGCATCCCTGTTCTCCGTGGCGCTGGCCGGCTTCGGCGCGGCGTCGGCGGTCGCGGTGCTGCCGGTGGGGCGTCCCATGCGCCGGTGGGCGCATGGTCGGACACTGCCTGGTCGAACGCTGTTCGCGAACCTCGTCCGCTGCCCGGCCTGCGTCGGCATCTGGTTGGGAATGCTGCTGGGACTGCGGGTCCACCCGCCAGGCCTGGGTGTGGTGATCGACGGGCTGGTGGTCGGCGCGACCTGCTGGCTGCTGCACGCCACCCTGGGACAGGCACCCTGGCGCCGGGGGATGGCGAGCGCCGCCGCCTGGGACCGGGCCCTGGCCTTTTCCCGGGCCGTCCGGGATCCGGCCCAGGTCGCCGAGTTGAGCCACGCGGCGGGCATGGCGGCGCTGCGCGAGGGTCGGCCGCGGCGGGCCGTGTCGTTGCTGCACACCGCCCTCCGCCTGTGGCTTGCCGAGGGTCTCGATGCCGAGGGGGCGCTGGCCGCGCGGGTCAACCTCGCCGTGGCCCTGTTTCGGGCCGGCCAGGGCGACCGGGCTGCCGAGCTGTTCACCCGGTTCCTCGAAGATCGAGGTGATCGACCTTCCCGACGTGGGGTTCGAGCTGGTGCCCCTGTGGGAGGCGGCCCGGGCCCTGCCTCCGCCCCCTCGCGACCTGGCGGCGTTGTCCGGGCTGGCGCTGCTGTCCCGTTGCCTCGTCGGTTGCCGGTCGCACCCCGATGCGGCGGCCCGGTTGGCCGGGGCCTGACCGCTCGCGAGCCGGGTGACTGCCCGTCCCGGCGTCCCGGGCAGCCTCACATTGTTCGGTGTCCGGGCTCCGTCCTCCGGCACCGGCGGGGAGGAACCCAGGGGAGGCGGTCGCCGAGGCGGCGGGGAGCGGCCCGCATCGGGGCCGCGGTGCTGGTCACGACCCGGTCGGGCGCCGCGGGGGGCCGGCCCCCCCCTGCGCGGGGGCGGCGATCCCCGGAGGTCTCCGCTAAGG
>RFKJ01000876.1 GCA_003694325.1 Deltaproteobacteria bacterium | reverse complement strand
GCCCCCATCGGGGGTCCCGCCGTCGGCGCTGCCCCCATCGGCGCTGCCGCTGTCGGAGCCGCCGGTGTCGGAGGCAGACTCCACCTCGATGGGGACCGGCCCCCCGACCCCGTGGTAGTTGTACAGGGTGATCGGCCAGGTCCCACCCTCCAGGTCCGTGGGCACCGCGAACCGGACCGTCTCGACGCATTCCTCCCGGCACTGCTGGTCACAGGCGTCGCAATCCCCACAGACCGAGCAGCCGGCGTCCTCCCGGCAGGTGTCGCAGGCGTCGCACCCCTCCCGGGTGACCTCGAGCACCGTGGCCCGCACCGCGCCGACGTAGAGCGCCGTGTCGTAGGTGGTCGTCAGCGGCGTGCCGGCCATGACGACCTCGTCGCCGGGGAGGGCGGGCGAGGGCTCGGGCTCGCCCAGGGTGACGTCGCACCGCGGCGCATACGAGCCGCCCTCGGTGATGCACGCCGCCAGGGTCAGCAGCAGGGGGAGGAGGACGAGGCGCATCAGAAGTCCGTGGTGAGGAGGTCTTCGGCAGTCTTCTGGCCGATCTGTCCGACGACGTTGGTGGGAGCCGTGCCCGGCAGCATGGGGATCAGGCGTCCCCCGGTGGCGACGCGGCCGGTGGTCTCGTCGATGGGGACCATCTCCACGCCGGGAAGTGGCGGGAAATCCTTGTCCTGGTCCTTGGGTGCCGCGACCCGCATGTAGTCCATCCACACCGGCAATGCCGTATCGCCACCGGTGAACGACACCCCCATGGATCGCGGCTTGTCGTAGCCGACCCAGGCCGCGGCGAGCAGCTCGGTGTTGTAGCCGACGAACCAGGCGTCCTTGAAATCGTTGGTCGTCCCGGTCTTGCCCGCCACGTGGATCCCCAGCCGGTTGCTCCGGGCCCCCGTCCCCCCGGTCGCGACCTCGCGCAGCAGCCAGTGTGTGATGGCCGCCACCGACGGGTTCATCACCACGGGCCAGCCGTCGTCGGGGGGCTCGTACTGCTCGATCACCGTACCATCCCGGTCGATCACCTGGTCGATCCAGTGGGGTTCCACCCGGTGGCCGTAGGTCGCGAACGCGCTGTAGGCCCGGCCCAGCTCCAGCATGGTGAGGGAGCTGCTGCCCAGGCCCATGGACAGATCACAGGCCCGGCACATCACCTTCCCCGAGTCCTCGTCCAGACGGGGGTCGAGGCACTGGTCCCGGCTGCCGAGCTGGGTCTCCGGCACCCAGTTGCAGGCCCGCAGGTTGATGTCGCAGCTCCGGCACCAGGTGCGATCGCCTCGCGTCTCGGGTTCGGACAGGCACTCGATGCCATCGCGCACCGCGGTCAACGGACAGGACCGGGGATCGCAGTACTCGCACCACGCCATCCCCTCGACCGGGCTGGGGGTCATCGTTCCCTCGCACTCGCTGCCCTGGGGCACGTGGGTCCGCGAACAGGACGGCTCGTCGAAGCCGATGCCCAGCGCAGAGGCCAGCTCGAAGACCGGTTCCAGCCCGATGCGGTCGAGGATCCGGACGGTCACCACGTTGCGGCTGAGCTGCAGCGCGCGGCGCACCGTGATGTGCCCGAGGTACTTGCCCCCGTAGTTGCCCGGCTTGTACAGACCGTAGCCGAGCACGCCAAACACCGTGGGCGCATCCTGGACCAGGGTGCCCGCAGTGATCTTGCGAGTCCCGATCGCCGCGGCGTACACGATGGGCTTGAAGGTCGAACCGACCTGCCGCATGGCCTGGGTCGCCCGGTTGAACTCGGACTCGGCGAAGGAATAGCCCCCGACCATCGCCAGCACCGCCCCGTCGCTGAACCGGTAGGACAACAGGGCCCCCTCCAGCTCCGGGTCCTGGTAGATCCGCCCGGCGAGGTACGGTCCCCCCGGGGTCCTGGCGAGCTTGCCGATATCCTCCACCTCATCCAGGGTTTCGGCCTCGATCCGGACCTGCACCACGTCGCCCCGGTGCAGGGCGGCGCTCACGTCCCGCTGCACCCGCGACTTGTAGGACCGTTCGGGGTCGGGCTTGTACATCCACTTGCACCACATGCCGGGGACCAGCACCTTGTGGGCGCCCACGCCGACGATGGCGTGGCTCTTCTCCGAGGCCAGCACGACCCCCTCGTAGATCTCCCCCACCGCCAGGGTGCTCCGCTCGGGCACCGGGCCGTAGCCCCCCTTGCCGCTGTCGATGGCCGCCACGTGGAGCTGGCGCCGGGACTCCGCCTGCCGCAGCTCCTCCTCCTGGTCTGCGAGGTGCGGGGTGATCGCGTCTTCGTCGAGGGTGGACGACGGTCCCCGCCACCCGATGCTGTTGCTGGCGCGGAGGACGTTGTCGTGCACCGCCTGCTGGGCGGCCCGCTGCAGGTCGAGGTCGCAGGTCGACCGCACCGTCAGGCCGTCGTTGTAGATCTTGTCGAAGCCGTAGGTGTCGACGAGGTAGCGCCGGATGTGCTCGGTGAAGTACGGCGCGTTGGTCATGAACTCGTCGGACCCGGTGACGATGGGCACGACCTCGGCCAGGGCGGCTTCGTAGGTGGGCCCGTCGATGAACCCCTTGGCCCGCATCTGCTCGAGCACGTACTCCTGGCGTGCGCGAGCCTTCTCCCAGTGCCGAAGCGGGGAGTAGTCGCTGGGCCGCTGGGGCAGCCCGGCGAGGATCGCGGCTTCGGCCAGGGTCACATCGCCGATGTGCTTGCCGAAGTAGGTCCGGGCAGCCGCCTCGACCCCGTACGCGCCGCTGCCCAGGTAGATCTGGTTGAGGTAGAGGTAGAGGATGTGCTCCTTGTCGAAGGTCTCCTCGATACGCTGGGACAGCAGGATCTCCCGGATCTTCCGTTCGTAGGTCTTCTCGCTGCTCAGCAGGAAGTTCCGCGCGACCTGCTGGGTGATGGTGCTGGCCCCCTGGGCCTTCCGACCCTTGAGCAGGTTGCGTCCCACCGCCCGGACGATCCCCATGTAGTCGACGCCGTGGTGCTGCCAGAAATTGGCGTCCTCCGCCGCGATGAAGGCGTCCACGACGTGCTCGGGGATGTCCTCCAGCTCCACCACGTAGCGGCGCTTCTCGTAGATCTCGCCGAGCAGCCGCCCGTTGCGGTCCTCGACGACGGTGACGGTCGGGGGTCGGTAGTCGGACAGCGTCGCCACCGTCGGCAGGTCCGCGCCATAGTGGTGGATCGCCCAGGCGACGACTCCGCCGCCGGCCAGGGCCCCCACCAGGCAGAGCAGGACGACCGCCCGCACCACCCGGAACAGCAGCCCCCGGCGCCGGCGCCCGCCGGGCGTGCCAGCGCCGGGCCGACGCCCCGGCGGCAGGGGCGCGGTGTCCTCGGGGGCCGCCCGGCCCGGATCGCGTGGGGTCATGCCCCGCACCTCGGGAGGAGGGGGGTGGGGACCGCCACCCGGCCGACCCCCGGTGGCCGGCGGTTCCACCAGCGCGCCCGCGTCCCGGTCGGTGGCCCCGTAGACGTGGATCGCCGTGGCTTCCGAGGGCAGGGGCCGCGGTCGCTCCACCACGGTGCGATCCACCACGGTGCGATCGACATCGTCGAGGCCCGGCGAGGCATCGCCGAGCCCGGGGGGAGGGGGTGGGGGGCGGAGGACCGGCGCGGGACCCCGAACCCCACGGGTCGGTGCATCCTCGGCGGAAAACGGCTCCGTGGCCGCTTGCCTGGAGGCGGGTCCGGCGCCCGGCGGCGAGGCGGTCCCCTCCGCCGCCGGCTCGCCTCCCCCGGGGTCCGGCTCGGCGTAGGGGTCGTCGAAGCGCACACCCTTGGCGCGCATCCGCTCGACCATTCCCGGTGGATAGGAGATCGCCAGCCCGCGCCCGCACCCGGCGCACTGCAACTCGGTCCCCGGCAGGGGGTAGGGCTGCGCGAGCCGGCGGACCGTGCCGCAGTGCGGGCAGGTGATCTTCAGCGCCATCGACGTGTCCAGGGCATGCGAGGCGGGCGCCTATCGTGGGAGCCGAGGGGTCGCCACCGGCGGGCGGCGGGCGCAGGTTGCGCAAAATGTGTTGAAAAACAATACCTTCCCCCCGCACGGGCGGGCGGTGGGCCCCACGGGCCTCTCTCCGAGGGGATGGCCGATGGCCGGTGCGGGGTCGGCAGGTCGATGGAATTTCCCCGCCACGCCTCGCCTGCCGCCCCGGGGGGCTGGCCCCCCGCCGATCCTGGCTGTACGCTGTCGGGTGGAACACGGCCCATCCACGGCTTGGAGACCGGATGTCCGACCTGTTGAAGCACGTGCTGATCCTCGGCCTCGCCGTGCCCATCGGCATCGGCGGGTATCACCTCGCGGCGACCACCGCGGCCGTGTCGGGGGCAGGAGCGGGCGAAGCCGAAGCCGCGGACCTCCCGGGCTCGAGCACCGACTACCACCTCGGCGCCCTGCCGATCATGGAGCGGGACCTCTACTGGCTGGAGAGCAAGTACGTCGAGCGCGACCGCCTCGATCCCGACGCGATGTTCGAGGCGGCCCTCGACCGGGTGGAGCGCGAGTTCGCCGAGGTCATGTTCCAACAGGAGCCGGGGGGGCGCCAGCTCCACATCTCGGTGGGCGACCACACCACGGTCATGCGGGTCGGCCCGCTGGACGGCTTCGCCGAGATGGCCGCCCAGCTTCGCCGGGTGGCCACCGTGCTCGACGAGCACCTCTCGCCGGAGGTGGACCGCCGCGAGGTCGAGTACGCGCTGATCAACGGGATCCTCTCGACCCTGGATCCCCACACCATCCTGATGCCTCCGGAGGTCGCCGACGAGATGGACGTCGACAACAAGGGGGAGTTCGGCGGCCTGGGCATCGAGATCGCCATCTCCGACGGGGCGTTGACGATCACCCAGCCCATCCCCGACACCCCGGCGGCTGCGGCCGGACTGCAGGCCGAGGACCGCATCGTCCGCATCGAGGGCGAGTCGACCATCAACATGGACCTCTCCGACGCGGTTCGGAAGCTCCGGGGCAGGAAGGGCGAGCCGGTGACCATCACGGTCATGCGCAAGAGCTTCTCCGCGCCGCGCGACTTCACCATCGTCCGGGACACCATCAAGGTGGACCCGGTGGAGGGGGAGCTGCTGGAGGGCGGGGTCGGCTACGTGCGGATCAAGAGCTTCCACGACGGGGTCTCCTCCGAGCTGGAGGACCTGCTGGCCCGGTTCCGCCGCGAGGTCGGCGGCAGCCTGCGCGGGCTGGTCCTCGACCTGCGGGGCAACCCCGGCGGCTACCTCACCGAGGCGGTGGAGGTCAGCGACATCTTCCTGCGGCAAGGGGTGATCGTGTCGACGGTCGACGGGGGGACCGGACGCCGGGACGAGCAGCGAGCCACGCGGGCCGGCACCGCCGACGACTTCCCCATGGCCGTCCTGGTCAACGGCACCAGCGCCAGCGCCTCGGAGATCGTGGCGGGGGCCCTGCGCAACCACGACCGCGCGGTCATCATCGGCGAGCGCAGCTTCGGCAAGGGGTCGGTCCAGAACCTGTACAACCACGAGGACGGCAGCCGGCTCAAGCTGACGGTGGCCAAGTACCTGACCCCGGGCGACCAGAGCATCCAGTCCGTCGGCATCCCGCCCGACATTGCCCTGCAGTCCACGATCATCGAGCCCGCCGCCGCGGACGACGCCGACCCCTCGCCGACCGTGTCGCTGTACTGGCGGGAGTGGATCGAGCGCGAGGCCGACCTCGACAACGTGCTCCAGGAGGACGGGCACCACGACCACCCGCCGGCGTGGAGCCTGCGCTTCCTGGACGACCCCGGCCCGGCGGGCGACGAAGATCCCCAGCGCGACTGGGAGGTCGGGCTGGCCCGCGAGATCCTGCTGTCGGCGACCAGCGCCCGGCGTCCCGACGTGCTGGCCTCGGCCGGCCCGGTGGTGGAGCGACACCGGGCCGAGGAGGCCGCCCGGATCGAAGCCGCCATGGCCGAGATCGTCGGGATCGACTGGACCCCGGGTCCGGCACCGGCCGACCCCGCACTCGAGGTGGAGCTGGGGCTGGGCGATGACGGGGTCCTGGTCGCCGGCCAGCCGGAGGACATCGTCGTCCGGGTCACCAACCGCGGCCCCGAGCCGGTCCACCAGCTCTCGCTGCTGACCCGCTCGGACAACCCCTTCCTCGACCACCGCGAGATCTACTTCGGCCTGCTGGAGCCGGGGCAGACGGTGGAAGGGACGACCCGGGTGCGCCTGGCCGACGGCTTTCCCTCGGAGATCGACCCGGTGACGCTGGAGCTGCGCACCCCCGAGGCACCGGACCTGGCGCATGCCGAAGCGCTGGTCGAGACCGTCGCCCGGCCCGGCCCCCGCTTCGAGTACCAGGTCCGGGTGGTCGATGACGGCAGCGGCGCCAGCCGTGGCGATGGCGACGGGATCCCCGAGATCGGGGAGACCATCGACCTCGAGGTGACCGTCACCAACGTCGGGGGCGGGCCCACCTCCGAGGCCTTCGCCCGCATCAAGAACCGCAGCGGGCGCGCCCTCGACCTGCAGGTGGGCAGCATCGAGCTGGGCCACGGGCTCACCGACGACGGGCGCCCCTGCGACCCGGCCGGCGGACCCGCCGCCGCCGAGCCCGACTGCCGGCGCCGGCTCCTCCCCGGGGAGTCCCAGACCGGTCGGATGACCTTCGAGCTGCGGGCCCCGCCTGCCGACGGCCCCGAACTCGAACCGCAAGACGACGGGGCCTGGCTGGTCGACATCCAGGTCGGCGACAACCGGGCCTACGACTTCGCCGCGGTCCAGCAGGGCGGCTTCTATGAGTACTTCCAGCTCGAGGAGCGGCTGCGCCTGTCGGACCGGGCCCCCTTGGACGACGCCGTGCGCCGCCCCCCGCTGGTCGAGGTGACCCGGCAGCCATCGCTGCGGTCCACCGGGACGGGCCTGGTGATCAGCGGCCGGGTGACCGACGACGACGGCTTGCGGGACGTGATGATCTACCAGGGCGACGACAAGGTCTTCTACCGGGGCGGTGGCCACGGGGAGACCATGATCCCGTTTACGCTGGAGGGGCGCCTGGCCCCGGGCACCAACCGGTTCGTCATCCTGGCCCGCGATGATCGAGGCCTGGTCGCGACACGCTCCCTGGTCACCTGGCTGACGCCCGACGGCGACAAGCTCGAGGCGCGAGCCATCGCCGATCCCCACGCCGGCTGATCGTTCCGACACGGGCCCTGCCCCCCCGACCCTCCGCCGGTCGCGGCGACGCTCGCGCCCCTCGCCTTCGCGGAGCGGGGCGGATCAGCCCGTTTCGCCCGCCCCCCCGGGGGCACGGTCCGCCGGAGGACCGCCCGCCGGAGGACCGCCCGCGAGGGGG
>RFKJ01000875.1 GCA_003694325.1 Deltaproteobacteria bacterium | reverse complement strand
GTCCATGCCTGAAGCCCCCCAGTCGCCGGTCCGTCGGCCGCCACCCCGGATCCGCCACCCCGACGCCGTCGACGGTGGCCGCCCGGTCGCCGAACTGGTGTGCCGCAGCGCCTTCTCGTTCCAGGAAGGCGCCAGCCTGCCCGAAGAGCTGGTCGAGCAGGCCACAGCACTCGGCCTGCGGGCCCTGGCGATCACCGATCGCGACGCCGTCTACGGGCTGCCCCGCGCCTGGACGGAAGCTCGCCGGCACGGCCTGCATCTCGTCTGCGGCGCGCTGCTCACGGTGCAGGACGGCCCCGGGCTGGCCGCCCTGGCCCGCACCCCCCGGGGGTGGACCCACCTCTGCCACCTCATCACCCACGCCCGCTGCGGAGGGCCTCCCGACGACGACGCGGTCGGCCCCCGGACCCGGCGCCGGGCCCGGGGCGTGGTCAAGGGCCGGGGACGCGTCCCGTTCTCCCTGGTCCTGGAAAAGGCCGCGGGCATCGAATTCATCGCCATGGGAGACTGGTCCGCGGACCGCCTGGGCGCCCTCCGCGACGCCGCCGGCGACCACCTGTCGCTGGGGCTGGTCCGCCGCCTGGACAGCCACGATGACGCCCGGATGGCGGCCCGCCGGGCCCTCGCCCGCCAGGCCGGCGTGCCGCTGGTGGCCACCGCCGACGTCGTGATGCACCACCCCGACCGACAGCGACTCCAGGACGTGCTCACCTGCATCCGCCTGCACACGACGGTGGACCGGGCCGGCACCGCCCTGCAGGCCAACGCCGGTCGCCACCTGCTCAGCCCGGCCGAGTACGCCTGCCGCTTCGCGGGCTACGAAGACGCGCTGGATCGCACCGTGGAGATCGCCGATCGCTGTCGCTTCGGCCTCGACCGGATCCGGTACCGGTACCCGCGCGAGGTGGTGCCCGAGGGACGGACCCCCATGGAGCACCTCCGCGTGCTGGTCGCCGAGGGTGCCCGCCAGCACTATCCCCGGGGGGTCCCCGACTCCGTCCGGGCCCAGCTCGAACACGAGCTGGCCCTCATCGAGAAGCTCGACTTTCCCGCCTACTTCCTGACCGTCCACGACGCGGTGCGGTTCGCGCGCCAGCGGGGGATCCTCTGCCAGGGGCGGGGCAGCGCCGCGAACAGCGCGGTCTGCTACGTCCTGGGCATCACGTCGGTGGATCCGGCCAGCAGCAGCCTGCTGTTCGAGCGCTTCATCAGCGAGGAGCGCGGCGAGCCCCCCGACATCGACGTCGACTTCGAACACGAGCGACGCGAGGAGGTGTTCCGCTACCTGTACGACAAGTACGGCCGCCACCGGGCGGCGATGATCAACGAGGTGATCCGGTACCGGCGGCGCAGCGCCGTCCGCGATGTCGGGAAGGCGCTGGGCCTGTCGCTGGACCAGGTGGATCGCATGGCCCGGCGGATCCACTGGTTCGATGGTGAGCACATCGGCCCCGAACAGCTCCGGGACGCCGGCATGGATCCCGCGGATCGCCGGGTGCAGCTCACCGTCGAGCTGACCGGACAGCTCGCCGGCCTGCCCCGGCACGTGGGGATCCATGTCGGCGGCTTCGCCATCTCCGACGATCCCCTCATCGACCTCTGCCCGGTGGAGCCGGCGACGAAGGAGGGGCGCACGGTCATCCAGTGGGACAAGGACGACATCGACGTGGTCGGCTTCGTCAAGGTGGACTTCCTGTCGCTCGGCATCCTCACCGCGATCCGTAAGACCTTCGACCTCGTCGCCCGGCACTGGCGACACCCCCTCAGCCTGGCGACCGTCCCCGCCGAGGACCCCGCCGTCTACGACATGATCTGCAAGGCCGACACCATCGGCGTCTTCCAGATCGAGAGCCGGGCCCAGATGTCCATGCTGCCCCGTCTCAAGCCGCGGTGCTGGTACGACCTGGTCATCGAGGTCAGCGTGGTCCGCCCCGGCCCGATCCAGGGGGGCATGGTGCACCCCTACCTGCGACGCCGCAACGGCGAGGAGCCGGAGGAGTACGCCCACGAAAAGCTGCGCCCCATCCTGGAGCGGACCCTCGGCGTCCCCATCTTCCAGGAGCAGGTCATGGCCATGGCGGTGGCCGTCGGCGGGTTCACCCCCGGCCAGGCCGACGAGCTGCGGCGGGCGATGGGGGCCTGGCGCAAGCGCGGCGGGCTGGAGAAGATGAGCGAGGAGCTGGTGGCCGGCATGATGGCCGAGGGCATCACCGAGGACTACGCGCGCCAGATCGCGGCCCAGATCCGAGGCTTCGGCGAGTACGGCTTCCCGGAGTCCCACGCCGCGAGCTTCGCCCGCCTGGTCTACGTCAGCGCCTGGCTCAAGCACCACTACCCGGGGGCGTTCGCCGCCGCCCTGGTCAACAGCCAGCCCATGGGCTTCTACTCGGCGCGGACGCTGCTGGCCGACGCCCAGCGACACGGCGTGGAGCTGCGCCCCGTCGACGTCCGGCACAGCGACTGGGACCTGACCCTGGAACCCGCCGGCGCCGGTGCGGATCGTCCGTTCGCCATCCGCCTGGGGATGCGGATGGTCAAGGGGCTGTCCTCGGACGCGGCCCGGCGCATCGAGGCAGCCCGGCGTCAGCGCCCCTTTGCCGACATCGGCGACCTGCAGCTTCGCGCCGACCTGTCGCGGGACGACCTGGTCCGCCTGGCGCGGGCCGACGCCCTGGCCGGGCTGGGTCCCGCCGGGCGGCCCTGGAACCGGCGCCAGGCGGTGTGGGCCGTCCAGGGGCTGTACGACCTGCCCTTGTTCCGCGGGCTCTCCCGCCAGGAGGACCCCGCGCCCCTCCCCGCCCCCGACACCCTGGACGAGCTGCGCGAGGACTACGCCACCATGGGGCTGTCCGTGGACATGCACCCCATCGCCATGGTCCGGGCGGACCTGGAGCGGCGGTCGGTGCGCAGCGTGGCCCAGGTGCAGGACTGTCCGCCCGACGCCCGGGTGCGGGTGGCCGGGATGATCAGCCACCGCCAGCGGCCCGGGACGGCCTCGGGCATCCTGTTCATGACCCTCGAAGACGAGACGGGCCTGCTCAACATCGTGGTCAAGCCACACCTGTTCGAGCGGCAGCGGCGGGTGATCCTGGAGCATTCCCTCGTCGAGATCGCGGGCCGGATCCAGCGTGACGGCGACTCGCTGTCCCTGCTGGCCTTCCGGTTCCAGCCCCTGCGCGGCGCCCCGGCCGTCTCCACCCGCAGCCGCGACTTCCGCTGACCGCCCCGCCGCCGCGGCCCGACGCCCCCCGGCTGCCTCAGACCAGTTCCCGACCCCAGGCGTCCCGATACCGGCCGGTCAGCAGCAGGGTCACGTCCACCGCCCACCAGATCCCGCAGCCGCCAGCGGTGACGAGCTGCAGCAGCCCCACCGTGGTGTACCCGGTGTAGAAGCGGTGGGCCCCGAAGCTGCCCAGAAACAGCGCCAGGATGAGGGTGATCGTCCGACCGCGGGGTTCGGCGGGGGGAGGAGGGCGCACTGGTAGACCTCCTACCAACCAGGTGTAGCCGGAGCACACCCGGCGGGTAGGAGGCCCCCTTTCGATCCGTGCGTGCAGTTTTCCCGCACACG
>RFKJ01000874.1 GCA_003694325.1 Deltaproteobacteria bacterium | reverse complement strand
GCCGGCGCGCCCTCCCCCTCTCCCCGCCGGATGGTGGCCCTTCCCCGGCCTCGCAGCGGGCGGGCCCCGCACGATCTGCCGACGCCGGCCTCGGAGGCGGCCGGGGATTCCGCGGTCGGCGACGTCGCGGAGGGTGCGGGGGACGGCAGCGAGGCCGAGGCCGAGGCCGAGGCCGAGGCGCCGGCCTACGTCTCGGTCTACGTCCCCGAGTCCTGGGGCCACATCTACATCGACGGCGTCTACGAAGGGCGCACCGGCGAACGCCGGGAGCCCATCCAGGTCGCCCCCGGCACCCACACCCTGACCGTCAAGAACGACCTGGCCTTCCCCTACGAAGAGCGATTCACCGTCGCGCCGGGCGAGACCCTCGACATCACGACCCCGGCGCTCCGGCGCCGGCCGGCCCCGGTGCTGCTCGGAGAGGACCTCGACGCCCACTGCACCATCAGCGTCGATGGCACCCCGCTGGGCAGTGTGGGGAGCCTCGGCGGTTCGTTCAGCCTCGATGCCCCCGATCAGCCCCATACCGTGCGCCTGGCCTGCCCCGACGGCACGCGCCAGTTCACCCTGGGGCCGTTGCTCGGCGGCGAAGCGGCCCGCATCCCGTGACGGAGTGACGCCGTGACAGCGATGTCGCGATGGCGGGGTGCGCCGCGGGGCCCGCAGACCCGATCCCCCCGACGCCGACTGCGTTCCTGGCTCTGGATCGGCTCTTGCATCGTAGCTGGGGTGAACCTGTCGGGCTGCCCCTTCATGCTGCCCTTCATCGAGGTCGACCTCAACGTGCCCCCCACCATCGCCCAGAGCCGACCCGGCGACGGCGACCCGGTCGTCATCGAGACCGGTTCGTACACCGCCTTCGTCATCGCCCGGGACCCCGACGACACCGAGCTGTCGTTCTTCTGGGAGATCTCCGGCCTCGGGGTCCAGCCCGACGCCACGCCGCTGCAGGACGGTGCGCTCCTCGGCAGCCAGCTCACCATCGCCGCCGACCCCGACTACGATGGCCGTGTCCTGACGGTCTTCGTCATCGATCCCCAGGGCGCCACCGTGCAGCGTTCCTGGCCGATCACCGTGACGGGGGCCCCATGAGCCCCGCCCTGCCCGGTCGGCTGTGCCTCCTGGCGGTCCTGGCCGGCGTCGCCGGCTGCAGCGATGCCGCGCTCCACACCAGCGACGCCGGCGCCCTCGCCGACACCGGGATGGACGAGCTTGCCGCCGAGGATGGGCTCCGCCTCGACATCTTCCCCAGCGACGCCACCCCCGGACTCCGGCCCCAGTCGGTGTACCTCGACCCGGCCACCGACTGGACGGGCCTCGATGTCGCGGTCTCTCCGTCGGTCACCTTGTCGGGGCAGGTGCTCGGCTTCGTGGCGAACCCGGTGAGCAGCAACCCGACGGTCCCCGGCCAGGAGGACCAGCCCATCGCCGCCCGGATCGACGTCGTGATGCCCGACTCGGTGGCCGGCGGATCGACCACCACCGCCGAGGACGGGCGCTTCGAAGTGCAGGTCCCGCCGGGCATGAACTACCGGATCGACCTGGTCCCCGAACAGACGGACCGGGTGCCCTTCGACACCATGACGATCCCGGTGCTGGCCAGCGACCTCGACCTCGGGATCTGGACCCTCGACTACGGCGTGCCGGTCTGGGGCCGGGTCACCTACTCCGACGACTCTGTCCCCCGCGGCGCCACGGTCCAGCTCATCGACGCGACCTGGGGCACCCCCGGCCCCCACACCACCATCGACAGCGACGGCTGGTACATGCTGCGGGCCTACCCCGGCGACTACACGCTGGTGGTGGAGGGCCGGACCGGCGGCAGCGACCCGACCATCACCCGACCGGTCACCGTCGAGGGGACCGCGGACGATTTGCGGGTCGACATGGATGTCGGCCCGTCGGCCCGGGCGACGCTCTCCGGCACGCTGGTGGACGGCCAGGGCTTTGGCCTGGCCTCGGACCGCAACAACGAGTACCGGGTGGTCGCCACGGCGGTCGATCTCCGAGATGTCACCGGAACGCTCACCGTCGAGCGGACCACTGCCGCCGGAGGGGCCTTCGAGCTCAGCCTCCCCGCCGGTGACTGGAGGCTGGACGCGATCCCGCCCTACGACGCCGGGCTGTCCCCCACCTCCCTCGACCTCACCATCTCCGAGGCCAACCTCGACATCGGGGAGCTGGTCCTGCCGACGAGCACCGGCATCGACGTCCTGGTCCGGACGACCGACGGCCAGCCGGCGCCCGGCGTCCTGGTCGTCGCCCGCGAGACGGGCTTCGACGGCTACACCTACTCGGCCACCACCGACGCGGCGGGGATCGCCAGCTTCGACGTGCCGCGGGTGCGGCTGGAGTTGACGGCCACTCCGCCCACCGACTCCGCCGCCATCACCCGGACGGTCATCGACGCCGCCGAGGTCCAGGACCCGACCATCGACCTCATTCGCGGCGTGCCGGTCAGCGGCTCCGTCGTGGCCCAGGGCGAGCCGGTGTCCTACGCCCTGGTCGAGGTCCGCGACGCCCGGGGCGAACTGTACGGAACCGCCATCACCGATGGCGACGGGGCATTCTCCATGCGGGTCCCCCTGTCCCCCAGCACCGTCACCCCCTGACGCGACGCAACGAGCCCCGCCGATCCGACCGGGCGATGTCCCGATCGGGTCGACGGGGCCGCGCGCACCCGCCGGTGATGTCCGGCGTCGTCAGCCGGTGATGGCCCGACCGAGGATCTCGATGCTGGAGACCTCGCCACGACCGGCATCCAGTGCCCGACGGGCGGCCTCGGCGATGTCGGCCGCGACCACCACGAACTCCTGGTCCCCGATCGTCACCTTGTAGCCGTAGCCGGCCACGGTGGCCCGGGAGGCCGGAGCCTCGGCGGGCGCCGGGGGCGGAGCCGCCTCTGCCGGGGCCGGAGCCGCCTCTGCCG
>RFKJ01000873.1 GCA_003694325.1 Deltaproteobacteria bacterium | reverse complement strand
GTGGGGGCCGCGCTGGTGACGAGCAGGAACCGGGTCTCGGGGCGCCGCAGCAGGGCCTGCACCTCGACCGACCGGGCGTGGAAGCCCTCCCACATGTCGCGGAACACCTCGAAGAACTCGGCGATCTCCGAGATCGTTCCCTCGCCCATGACCCGCTTGAGCACCCGGCTGAGGGCCTCGCTGCCCAGCTCGATGGCCCGCCAGCCGGACCGGGACGCCGGCATGACCAGCCAGCGCAGGATCCCCTCGTCCATCAGGGAGGACATGCGGTCGGGGGCCCGCAGGAAGTCGAGGGCCTCGCGGGTGGGCGGGGTGTCGAGGACGATGATGTCGTAGTCGCTGTCGCGCCAGAGCTGGTAGAGCCGCTCCATCGCCATGTACTCGTGGGACCCGCCCAGGCGGGTGCTGGCGAACTGGTAGTAGCGGTTCTGGAGGATCCGCTCGGTCGCCTCGGCGCTGCGGGCGAAGCGGCGGACCAGGCCATCGAAGGTGGCCTTGCTGTCGAGCATCATGGCGTCGAGGCTGCCACCGGGCGACCGGGAGAGGTCGTCCAGTGGCACCGGCACGGCGGTGTTGCCGATGTCCCCGATGGAGAGGCTGTCGGCGAGGCGTCGGGCCGGGTCGATGGTCAGGACGCAGACCCGGGCCCCGGCCAGCGCCCACTTGAGGGCCAGCGACGCGCTGAGCGTGGTCTTGCCGACGCCGCCGGAGCCGCAGCAGATGATGACCCGAGGGGGGGAGGGGGCCCGGGTGTCGGGGCTCACGCCGCCTCCACGGTCGGGACGAGGTGGTGGGCCAGCGACTCGAGATCGGCGGGGGTCAGGGCCCGGTGGACCAGGTAGGGCAGGTCGACGACCGGGATCTCGAGGCCCCGGCGAAGCCGCTCCCGGGCATCGTCTTGGAAGGCCACCCGGTCCATCCACCGATCGACGAACCCCACCACCTCGTCGATGGCGGGATCCCGGGGCTGTCGGAGGGCGGGGCGGGCCCGGCTCCACTCCTCGCCGGTGATGGTGGGACGGGGATGCACCTCGTTCAGCACGCAGAAGGAGAGCTGGCTGCAGCGATCACCGAGGCGCCGGTGGAGGTCCAGGGTCTCGGCGACGGGCATCTCCTCGGGGAGACTGACCAGCACGATGCGGGTCCGGGCGGGGTCGCTGATGTCGCGGTCCACCTTGGCGTTGGCCTTGTACATGGGACCGGCCCGCGTCAGCTCCATCATCGAGCGCGGGGCCTGCAGCATGGTCAGGCCGTGGCCGGTGGCCGGCGCATCGACGATGACCAGGTCCCAGCGGGGACGTCCGTCCGGGCCGCGCATCTGCACCGCACAGTCCCAGACCTTGCCGAGCTGGACGGCGTCGTGCAGGCCGGGCACCGCGTCGATGAAGGTGGACATGACCCGGTTGCGGAACACCAGCTCGTAGAGCTTGCGGACCTTGATCTGCTGGATGACGTAGTCCTCGATGGCCTCCAGCGGGGTGATCGACAGCGTCTCCAGGCGCGGGGCGAGGGCAACCGGCAGGTAGCCGCGGGAGCGGGTGCCGAAGATGCCGGGGAGGATCCGGGCGCCGCTGGTCTCGGTGATCAGGGTGCGGAGGCCGCGCTCGGCGGCGAGCAGTCCCAGGGCGGCGCAGACGGTCGTCTTGCCGACGCCCCCCTTGCCCGTCACCACGATGATCTTGTGGTCGAACAGGCTCATGACGGGCCACCGGTGGGGTCAGGAGGAAGGGGCAGGGCAGGCCGCGCCTGTATCGTCATCGGCCGGCGGCGTCCGCCCGGGCGAGAGGAGCGCGCCGGCGACGTGGCGGAGCGCGGTCGCGCTCAGCAACAGGGTGAGGTGCCCGGTCCACGACGCCGCGACGGTCGTCGTCCACGGAGCCCGCGCCGACTCCGGCGGCAGGACGATGTTGTCGTGGGGGCTCCACACGGTGGTGGTGGGGACGCGGCTGGGGCCGAGCAGGGACAGGGTCTCGCTGCCCGGCTCCAGGTCGCGGGCCTGGCGGAGGGGACCGAAGATCGCCATGCGGCTGCCGGCCCAGGGGGTTCCGAGGGCGACGAGGCGCCGGACCCGCCGGGCCCCGCCGAGGTGCTGGATGTACCAGGCAGCCACCAGCCCCCCCATGGAATGGGCCACGATGTCGACCCGGTCGCTGCCCGAGGCCTCGCACAGCTCCTCGACCCGGTGCCCCAGCTCGACCGCCAGGGCCTGGATCGGGCCCGAGAACGGGCGGTTGTTGATCGCCCAGACCCACCGCCACCCGCGGCGGCGCAGGTACAGGGCGAGAAACAGGAAGCAGCGGCGGTTCAGGCCGAAGCCGGGCACGAGCAGGACGGGGGGGAGGGTGGTCTCGACGGGCGGCGGCGTGGCCGGATCGCGGTGCTCGGTGCCCCGGCTGGGACGACTCCGCGGCTGCCACCAGCCGGTGGGGCGGAGGGCGAACACCACCATCGCCGCCCCCCATTCCCGCGCCATCCAGCCGATGGCCTCGCGCCGCAGCCGGGGCCGGGTGCCGGTCACCAAGGCCCACATCGCCGCGGAGACCAGCGTCCACATCAGGCAGACCAGGGCGTGGAAGCTGAGCAGGCCGACGAGCACGGTCATGGCGCGGAGCGTAGCGCCGGGGTGGGGGCGGCGCCAGCGCCGGCCTTGCCGGGAGGGGACAGGCGCTTACTAAGGCGGCCTGCGTTCCCCCTCTGCCCCGGAGAGCCTCGTGCCCATCTACGAGTACCAGTGTCCCGACTGCGGCCACAAGTTCGAGAAGCTCCAGAAGGTCAGCGACGATCCCATCCGGGTGTGCCCGGAGTGCTCCGGCGACTCGGTGCGCAAGCTGGTCAGCCCCACGGCCTTCATCCTCAAGGGGTCGGGGTGG
Organism: Deltaproteobacteria bacterium; assembly: GCA_003694325.1. Taxonomy (GTDB): domain Bacteria; phylum Myxococcota_A; class UBA796; order UBA796; family UBA2385; genus J125. The sequence continues at coordinate 4,018 of RFKJ01000873.1, read as the reverse complement.
TACAAGGACCACTACGGTCTCAAGCAGACCTCCGGCGACGGGGGCGGCAAGGAGGGCGCCGGGTCTTCGGGCGCCGGGTCCTCGGGCGCCGGGTCTTCGGGCGACGGAGCGTCGTCGGGCGGTGGCAAGGCGGGCAAGGCCGGCGGCGATTCCGGCGGCAGCGGTGCCGGCACCGCCGCGACCACCAAGGCGGCCGGCGCCGGCGCCTCTGCCCGCAGCAGCGGGAGCTGACATGGCCAGGATCCTGGACGGACGCCGGCTGGGCAGGAACATGGGCCCGGCCCTGCGGGCTCGGATCGCGGCCCTGCCCCGCCCGCCGGGGCTGGCGGTGATCCGGGTCGGCGACGACCCGGCCAGCGCCGTCTACGTGGCCAGCAAGCAGAAGCGAGCCCAGCGCCTGGGCTTCCACCAGGAGTCCCTGCACCTGCCGGCCAGCACCACCCAGGCGGACCTGCTGGCCCACGTCGCGCGGCTCAACGACGACGACCGGATCGACGGGATTCTCGTCCAGCTCCCGCTGCCGGGCCACATCGACGCCACCGTCGTTCTCGACCACATCGACCCCGAAAAGGACGTCGACGGCTTCCACCCGGAGAACGTCGGCCTGCTGTCCCAGGGCCGCCCGCGCTTCGTGCCCTGCACCCCCCGGGGCTGCATGGCCCTGCTGGAGGACGCCGGGGTGGAACTGTCCGGTGCCCACGCCGTGGTGGTGGGGCGCAGCAACATCGTGGGTCGCCCCATGGCCATGCTCCTGGAGAAGGCCCACTGCACGGTCACCCTGTGCCACAGTCGCACCGTCGATCTCGCGGGCCACGTCGGGCGCGCCGACGTGCTGGTCGCCGCCGTCGGTCGCCCGGAGATGATCCCGGGTGCCTGGGTGAAGCCGGGGGCGGTCGTCATCGATGTCGGCATCAACCGCCTCGACGACGGGCGGCTGGTCGGCGACGTGGAGTTCGGGGCGGCGGAGGCCCGCGCCGCGGCCATCACCCCGGTTCCGGGCGGCGTCGGACCGATGACGATCACCATGCTGATGCACAACACGGTGGACTCCGCCGAGCGGCGACTGGCGGGACGCTCGGCGTAGCGGCATCGCGCGAGCCGGGCGCCCCCAGGCGGGGCCCACGCCCGCGAGGTGGCCCGGTGACCGGGGTCAGTGCTGCTCGCCCTCGCCCCACGGCGGGCAGGCGCAGACGAGGTGGCGATCGCCGTAGGCGTCGTCGACCCGGCGCACCGCCGGCCAGAACTTGTGCACCCGGCTCCAGTCGTCGGGCCAGGCCGCCTGCTGTCGACTGTAGGGGTGCTCCCAGGTGTCGGCGCTGACGCAGCGGGCGGTGTGCGGCGCGTTGCGCAGCACGTTGTCGTCCGCCGGCTGGCGACCGGCCTCGACCTCGTCGATCTCGGCCTTGATGGCCAGCATGGCGTCGCAGAAGCGATCCAGCTCGAACCGGCTCTCGCTCTCGGTGGGCTCGACCATCAGCGTGCCGGCCACCGGCCAGCTCATGGTCGGGGCGTGGAAGCCGTAGTCCATCAGGCGCTTGGCGACGTCCACCACGCTGACGGCGTGGAAGTGGCGCAGGTCGAGGATGCACTCGTGGGCCACCCGGCCGCGGCTGCCCTTGTACAGCACCGGGTAGGCCTCCTCGAGGCGGCGGGCGACGTAGTTGGCGTTGAGGATGGCCAGCTTGCTGGCAAGGGTCAGCCCGTCGGGCCCGAGCATGGCGATGTAGGCCCAGGAGATGGGCAGGATGCTGGGGCTGCCCCAGGGGGCGGCGCTCACCGTCCCCAGCGGCTTGTCCCCGCCGACCCCGGGCACGACCGGGTGGTCGGGCAGGTAGGGGGCCAGGTGGGAGGCGACGGCGATCGGTCCCATGCCGGGGCCGCCGCCGCCGTGGGGGATGGCGAAGGTCTTGTGCAGGTTGAGGTGCAGGACGTCGGCCCCGATCTCGGCGGGGCGCGCCAGGCCGACCATGGCGTTCATGTTCGCGCCGTCCATGTAGACCTGGCCGCCGCTTTCGTGGACCTGGGCGCAGATGTCCCGGATGGCCTCCTCGAAGACCCCGTGGGTGCTCGGGTAGGTGACCATCAGCGCCGCCAGCCGGTCGGCGTGGGCCTCGACCTGCCGGCGCAGGTCGTCGATGTCGATGTTGCCGTGGTCGTCGCAGGCGACGGGGACGACCTCCAGGCCGGCCATGACGGCGCTGGCCGGGTTGGTGCCGTGGGCGCTCGTCGGGATCAGGCAGACGTCGCGGTGTCCCTCTCCCCGATCCCGGTGGTAGGCCCGGATGGTCAGCAGGCCGGTGTACTCGCCCTGGCTGCCGGCGTTGGGCTGCAGGCTGACCGCCGAGAAGCCGGTGATGTCGGCCAGCCACTGCTCCAGGTCGGTGAACAGCCGCTTGTAGCCCATGGCCTGCTCGCGGGGGGCGAAGGGGTGCAGGGCGGCGAAGGCGGGCCAGGTGATGGCCGCCATCTCGGCGGCGGCGTTGAGCTTCATCGTGCAGGAGCCCAACGGGATCATGGCGTGGGTCAGCGAGAGGTCCTTGTTCTCGAGGCGCTTGAGGTAGCGCATCATCTCGGTCTCGGAGTGGTACCGGGAGAACACGGGGTGGTCGAGGACCGGTTCGGTGCGCTGCAGGGCGGGCGGAATGGCGATGTCGGGGCAGGCGGCGCCGAGGTCTTCGCGGCGGGCGCCGAGGACATCGGCGAGATCGTGGAGGTCGGTCTCGCGGACGGTCTCGTCGAGGGCGATGAGCAGCCGCCGTTCGTCGAGCACCCGGAGGTTGATCCGGCGCCGCCGGGCCTTCTCGAGGACGTCGTCGAGCCGATCCCCGACATCGACGACCACCGTGTCGAAGCGGGCCCCGCCGGCGACCTCCAGCCCGGCGGCGGCGGCGGCGTTGGCCAGGCGGCGGGCCTTGTCGTGGACGTCCCGGGCGATGGCCGTCAGGCCCTCGGGTCCGTGGTAGACGGCGTAGGCCGCGGCGATGACCGCCAGCAGCACCTGGGCGGTGCAGATGTTGCTCGTCGCCTTCTGGCGGCGGATGTGCTGCTCGCGGGTCTGCAGCGCCATGCGCAGGGCCACGTGGCCGTCGGCGTCCCGCGACACACCGATGATCCGCCCCGGCATCTGCCGCTTGTACTGGTCGCGGGTCGCCATGTAGGCGGCGTGGGGGCCGCCGTAGCCCATGGGGACGCCGAACCGCTGGCTGTTGCCGACGACGATGTCGGCGCCCATGCTCCCCGGCGACCGGGTGAGCACCAGGGCCAGCAGGTCGGCGGCCACCGTCACCAGCACGCCGGCGTCGTGGGCGGCGGCGCACAGCGCGGACAGGTCGTGCAGCCGCCCCTCGGTGTCCGGGGTCTGGACCAGCATCCCGAAGAAGCGTTCCCCGTCGGCGGCGAGGTCGAGGGTTTGGGGGTCCCCGACCACCACCTCGATGCCGAGGGGCTCGGCCCGCGTCCGGACGACCGCGATCGTCTGGGGATGGGCCGCGGCGTCGACGAAGAAGGCACGGCGCCGGTGGCGGGCGATGCGCCAGCTCATGGTCATCGCTTCGGCGGCGGCGGTGGCTTCGTCGAGGAGGGAGGCGTTGGCGATGGGCATGCCGGTGAGCGACTCGACCATCGTCTGGAAGGTCAGCAGCATCTCCATCCGGCCCTGGGAGATCTCGGCCTGGTAGGGCGTGTAGGCCGTGTACCAGCCGGGATTCTCGAGGATGTTGCGCCGGATGACCGCCGGCGTGTGGGTGCCGTGGTACCCGGTGCCGAGGTAGCTGCGCCAGACCTCGTTGTCGGCGGCATAGGACGCCAGCCGCTCCAGGGCTTCGGCCTCGGTCAGCGCCGGCGGGACCTGCAGGGGCCGATCGGTCCGGATGGCGGCGGGCAGGGTCTCCTCGACGAGCTGGTCGAGGTCGGCCACGCCGACGGTGGCGAGCATGGCTTCGAGGTCGGCCGCCTGGGGTCCGATGTGACGTTGGGAGAAGGAGGACATGTCGGCTCCGGTTCGCCAGGGAAGAGGGGG
>RFKJ01000872.1 GCA_003694325.1 Deltaproteobacteria bacterium | reverse complement strand
TAGCCGTCGCCGTCGACGTCGCCGACCCCGGCCACGGCGATGCCGGCGTTTTCCGAGGCGTCGGTTCCCAGCCAGGTGGCGGCGGCCGCCGAAAGCGACCCGCCGCCGGTCGCCGGGCCGCGGACGAGGTAGGCGGCACCGGCGTTGCTGGTGCCGGCGTCGCTGTAGGGGGCGCCGATCACCAGGTCGTCGAACCCGTCCCCATCCACGTCACCGGCCGCGGCCACCGCGAAGCCGGCCTGGTCCCCGCCGGCCGCGCCCCACCAGGCGGCACCGGCGTGGTCCAGGGACAGCTCGCCGGCCAGGGCGCACTCGGTGCTGTCGCCGTTGCAGTTGTTGTCGGCCCCGTCGTTGCAGATCTCCTCGGCGGCCGGGTTGGTCGCGGCGTCGCCGTCGTCGCAGTCATCTCCCGAGGTCACGAAGCCCGGCGGCTGGCTGCAGGCCGACACCGTGCGGGAATCGTCGCCGAAGCCGTCGCCGTCGCCGTCCTGGTAGTAGAGCACGGCGTCCACCGCGTCGTTGACGTCGATGACGCCGTTGCAGTCGTTGTCGATGCCGTCGCAGACCTCCGTGGCGTCGGGGTGGATGGCCGCGTCCCGATCGTTGCAGTCGTCGGGGGTGAACCAGCCGTCGCCGTCGGCGTCGGTGGCCACCACCCCGGTGTCGTCGGCGGCCCCGACGCCGCTGTCGGCGGCTCCGGAGTCACTCCCTCCGGTCCGGGACGTCCCGCATCCGCACAGGCACAGCGACAGCAACAAGGGCACCCGCATCGCGGCCACAGGCGGCATGGTTCGGCTCCGGTCAGGGATCTCCGCGATGGTATCCCCCTGGCCCCGGGTTCGCGGCCCGCCCGGGCCCGTCCGGAGGTCCGCCGGTCCTTCCCCGGGTGACCTCCCTCTGCCGGGTGCCTCTGCCGGGTGGAACTGTCGGTCGCGCGGATTAGGGCAGGCGCCCCGCACCGGCCCACCCTCGTGCGGTGGACGACCGGCACTCCAGGAGCCCGCCATGTGCGACCACCACGAACACGCCCCCACCGATCTCGAAGCCCCCGAACCCCAGGCCGCGGACGCCGCAGCCCCCCAGGAGGAGCACGAGAAGGGCCGCGCCGACTTCGACTCCGACGAAGCCTACCAGCTCTACTGCCTGCGCCACTCGGCCGCCCACGTGCTGGCCCAGGCGATCCTCCAGATCTGGCCCGAAGCCCGGCTGGCCTTCGGGCCGCCCATCCAGGACGGGTTCTACTACGACATCGACATTCCCGGCGTGACCATCTCCGAAGACGACCTCCCCCGGATCGAGGCCGAGATGAAGAAGGTGGTCAAGCAGAACCAGGAGTTCGAACAGGAGTACTGGACCAAGGAGGAGGCCATCCGGTACTTCGCCGATCACGGGCAGGTGTTCAAGGTCGAGCACGTCGGGCGGCTGCCGGTCGAAAAGGTCAGCATCTACCGCAACCGGCGCAAGGACGGCGGCGAGTTCGTCGATCTCTGCGGCGGTCCGCACGTCCGCCGCACCCGGCAGGCCCGGCACTTCAAGCTGCTCAAGGTCTCCGGCGCCTACTGGCTGGGCGACTCCAACAACCCGCAGCTCCAGCGGGTGTATGGCACCGTCTGGCCGACGCGGGAGCAGCTCGACCAGTACCTGTACCGCCTCGAAGAGGCCCGCAAGCGGGACCACCGCAAGCTCGGGCACCAGCTCGACCTGTTCATGTTCCACGACTGGGCGCCCGGGGCTCCCTTCTGGCTGCCCCGGGGGGAGTTCATCTACACCCTGCTGGCCAACCGGATGCGGGAGCTGCTGGCCGGCGAGGGCTATGACGTCGTCAAGACCCCCCTGGTCTTCGACAAGAAGCTGTTCGAGACCAGCGGCCACTGGGAGCACTACCAGGAGAACCTCTTCCACTTCCCCGAGGGGCACTACACCGAGGAGACCCAGGACGCCGAGCAGGCCCACCGGATCCTGGCGCTCAAGCCGATGAACTGCCCCAGCCACATGCTGATCTTCCGGTCGAAGAAGCGCAGCTACCGCGACCTGCCGCTGCGGATCCACGACCAGGGGGTCCTGCACCGCAACGAGCTGCGGGGCACCCTGTCGGGGCTGACCCGGGTGCGGCAGTTCCAGCAGGACGACGCCCACCTGTTCGTCGCCGAGGACCAGATCGCCGACGAGGTGGGGACCCTGCTGTCGCTGGTCGACCGGATCTACTCCGCCTTCGGGATGACGGTGGAGGTCAACCTCGCCACCCGGCCCGAGAAGAAGCTGGGTGACGACGCGTTGTGGGACCGGGCCGAGGCGGCCCTCCGGGAGGCGCTGGACGCATCGGGCAGGCCCTACGGCGTCCACGAGGGAGACGGGGCCTTCTACGGGCCCAAGATCGACTTCGACGTCTTCGACGCCCTGGGGCGCGCCCACCAGTGCGCCACCGTCCAGCTCGACTTCAACCTGCCGCGGCGGTTCGAGCTGTCCTACGTCGGCGCCGACAACCAGCCCCACGTGCCGGTGGTGATCCACCGGGCGATCTTCGGATCCTTCGAGCGGTTCATCGCCATCCTCATCGAGCACTACGGCGGCAACTTCCCGACCTGGCTGGCGCCGGAACAGGTCCGGGTCATGACCGTGTCCGAGAAGAGCCTGCCCCACGGCCGCGCGGTGACCGAGGCGCTGCAGGCGGCCGGCTGCCGGGTCCACTTCGACGATGGCGACGACAAGATCGGCTACAAGATCAAGATGTGCCACGGCATGAAGGTGCCCTACATGGCCATCATCGGCGAGAAGGAGCAGGAGCAGGGCACCGTGTCCATCCGCTCCCGGGACGAGGGCGACCTCGGCTCGATGCCGGTCGATGCGTTCGTCGCCCGGGTGGTCGCCGAGTCCGCGCTGCCGTTCTGAGCAGACCGGCGCGTTGCGCGAAGCGGACCCGGCATCGCGCAGAGCCCCATCGCCGCGCCACCTCCGGCGGTCTGCCGGGAAGGGTGCCGCACGGTCAATGGACGGCGCAGCTTCGCCCCAAACGGGCCGCAGCCCGGCGGGCTTCCCCGACATAGGATCGGCCCATGCCGATGCGCCCCGAGCTGATCCGGATCCCGACCGATGACGGTGGGGTCGATGTCTTCGACCCCCTGCTCGATCGCCTGCACCACTTCGACCCCGCCGACGCGCAACGACTCGATGACCCCGACGCCCGGCTGGCGGCGCGCCTGGCCGCCGGGATGCTGCTCGACGGCCCCCCCGCCGACGCCATCCGCCGCTCGGTGGTCGCTGCCCGGCGGGCACGCCCGCCCCG
>RFKJ01000871.1 GCA_003694325.1 Deltaproteobacteria bacterium | reverse complement strand
GGGGGCGGTGTTCGAGGACGTGGACGGGGACGGGGACGTGGACCTGCTCGTGACGGCGATGGGCGGTCCGAACGCGCTGTATGTGAACGACGGTACGGGCCGGTTCACGGAGGCGACGGCGGAGGCGGGGCTGTCGCTGTGGGCGGGGTCGACGTCGCTGGCGCTGGCGGACGTGGACGGCGACGGGGACCTGGACCTCTATGTGGCCAACTACAAACGCATTGCCCTCCGCGACTCACTCCCGCCCGACGTCATCGCCTGGGAACGGGTCGTCCTGCGTCAGGGGGATACCTACACCGTGGCGCCGGAATTCGCCGACGACTACTTCGTGGAGGTGCACGGCACGAAGGTGTTCCGCTTCGAGTACGGGGAGGCGGATGTGTTCTATCGGAACGAGGGGGGCGGGCGCTTCACGCGCGTGCCCTTCACCGAAGGCGCCTTCCGCGACGCCGACGGCCGGCCGCTGGCCGAGACGCCGCGGGAGTGGAGCCTCTCCGTGCAGTTCCGCGACGTGAACGACGACGGGGCGCCGGACCTGTACGTGTGCAACGACTTCGAGAGCCCGGACCACTTCTGGCTCAACCGGGGCGATGGCACCTTTCAGGCCGTCGCGCCCCTGGCCGTCCGCAAGACCAGCCACTCGTCGATGGCCGTCGACTTCGCCGACATCGACCGGGACGGCGACCTCGACTTTTTTCTGGCCGAGATGCTCAGCCGCACCCACGCGATGCGGCAGGTGCAGCGCGGCACCCCGCCGCCCCTCCCCCGGGCCATCGGCGACCTGACGACGCGGCCGCAGGTGATGCAGAACACGCTCTTCGTCCGCCGCCGTGACGGCACCTACGCCGAGGTGGCCAACCTGGCCGGTGTGGCCGCCTCGGACTGGACGTGGTCCGCCCGCTTCCTCGACGTGGACCTCGACGGCCACGAGGACCTCGTGCTCACCACCGGCCACGCCTTCGACGTGCAGCATTCCGACGCCATCGAGGCCGAACGGGCGCGCCTGGGCCGGGTGCGTACCTTCGACGACTACAAACGCCTCATCCTCGACTACCCCGCGCTGGCCCAGCCGAACGTGGCTTTTCGCAACCGGGGCGACCTGTTCTTCGAGCCGGTGCCGGCGGGGTGGGGGCTCGGCGAGACGCCCGACGTGACGCACGGCCTGGCTGCCGCCGACCTCGACCACGACGGCGACCTCGACCTGGTCACGAACCGCCTCAACGCGCCGCCGGGGCTCTTCCGCAACCGGGCCTCGGCGCCGCGCCTGCTCGTGCGCCTGCGGGGCCTGCCGCCGAACACGCGGGGCATCGGGGCGCAGGTGACGGTGGAGGCGGCGGGGCTGCCGGTGCAGCGCCAGGAGATGATCAGCGGGGGGCGCTACCTTTCGGGCGGGGCGGCGGAGCTGATGTTTGCGACGGGGTCGGCGGACTCGGTGCGGGTTCGGGTGCGGTGGCGCAGCGGGCGGGAGCGGACACTCTGGGCGAAGCCGAACCGCGTCTATGAGATCGAAGAAGCCGCCGGGCGGTAGAGAACGTCCGGTGCGGGTATGGCCCGAGCTGAAGCCTGCGGTTACATTTACATTCCACAGCCCTGTAGCCGCACCCCCTCGGTTTCACTCGGGGCAGGCTCTTCGCGGGTGCGTTCGGGACAGGCTTCACGGGTGCGCCCCGCCAGCCTCCGGCAAGCCCGGGCTGAAGCCCGCGGCTACATTCCACAGCCCTGTAGCCGCACCCTTCACGGGTGCGCTTGGGGCAGGCGTTGGCCCGCGTGGTGGATGATGAGACGCTGGTACCCTTTACGGGTGCGTTCGGGACAGGCTTCACGGGTGTGCCCTGCCAGCCTCTGGCAAGCCCGAGCTGAAGCCTGCGGTTACATTCAACAGACTTGTACCTCTCATCGACTACCGTACTATCTTTGTGAGGCCGGGGGGAAACATCCAGAGCCGGAACAGAACAGAGGAGAAGATGAAAGTCGCCGTCCTTTCCGACATCCACGACCACCTCGGGCCGCTCGACGCCGCGCTGGCGGTGCTCACCGACGCCGACGTGCTGCTGTGCTGCGGCGACCTGTGCGCGCCGTTCGTCATGAAGCGGCTGGCCGAGGGATTCGCCGGGCCGATCCACGTCGTCTTCGGCAACAACGACGCCGACACGTTCCGCATCACCCGGATCGCCGGGGGCTACGGGGAGCGGGTGCGGCTCCACGGCGAGACGGCGCGGCTCACGCTCGACGGGCGGCAGATCGCCTTGCACCACTTCGACGACGTCGCCCGCGACCTGGCGGCCTCCGGGCAGTACGATGTGGTGTGCTTCGGGCACAACCACGTGTGGGAGGTGACGCGGCAGGAGGTGGCCGGGCGGCGGGTGCTCCTGCTCAACCCGGGTGCCGTCATGGGGTATCGCTTCGACGGGGGCGTGCCCGTGCCGGTGTCACCCACGTTCGCCGTGTACGACACGGCTTCGGATACCGTGACCCGCTGGGTGATCGAAGGCGAGGCAGCCCGGCCGGACGGCAGCCTGTGACGTGGGGGTACCGGTCCGGGGAACTCCTGAAAAGACAGGCGTAAAGATTTCTTTGAGACGTATTCACCGAAGATGTGCCGTGTGCAATGCCCCGGCGTGGACGTAACGTGATCGTGTTTGGATGCCTGCTGGCGCTGGTGGGGGCCACCTCGCTGCCGGCTCAGACGGTGACGGAGGAGGCACACCGGGTGCTGGCCGAGGGCGTGACGGCCTTCGAAGCGGAGGACTACGCACGGGCGGCGGCGTTGCTGGAGCCGGTCGTGGCCGTTACACCGGCCCTGGCCGACGATCGGTGGGGGTCGGCGGCCTACTGGCTGGGACGGGCCTACGAGCACCTCGATGAGCGGGAGCGTATGCAGGAGGCATGGCGGGCCGGCTTCCGCGCGCTCGAAGCTGCCGGCCTGTTTGACCTGCGGCTGGCCGACGCCTACCTGCGTAGCCTGAGCGACGAGCAGCGGGTCGAGCGGGCCGACGAAGCGGCCTCCCTGTACCTGGGCCTGCTGAGCGTCCTCGGCCAGCCGCTGTTGCCCGACGAACAGGCCCTGCTGGCGCGGCATATGGCTCAGCTGGCCCTGATCCTCCCCGAAGCTCTCTGGGACGACGTGTTCGACGTCGGCCCCGGAGCCGTGTCCGATCCACAGGCGTGGACGTACCGGCCCGAGGCCGGCGAACGCCTTCTGGCCTGGTGGCGCAGCCAGGATCCCCTGCCGGCCACACGCCGGAACGAACGCCTTCACGAGCACCTCGTCCGCGTGGCCTATGCAGAGCGCCATTTTGCCTACGCCGGGAACCCGTCCGGCCTCGACGATCGGGGCGAGATTTATGTGCGCTTTGGGAAGCCGGACAAGGAACTCGAGATCCGGTTCACCGAGCCCTGGCTCGTCGACATCGTCTTTCAGCCGGGGGTGGGCGTGAGCCCCTCCGACTTTCCCGAGAACGTTTTCTGGCGCTACGGCCACATCGACCGGGCGACGTACTACCTCTTCGTCAAGAAGCAGGATCACTTCGTGATCGGTGAGACGATGGACCTGCTGCCGAGCGTGCTGCGCTTCGGCTTCAGCCCGTCCGAGCGGGGGGTCGACAAGGCCGTGCGCATGCTGGCCGTCCTGCGCTCCGTGTACCAGCAACTGGCGCCGTTGCATTCCGACTTCGAGGCGCGCTACAGCGATGTGGAAAACTACGTCATGGAACTGCCGGCCTTTCAGCCGGGCCGGATCCTCAACCGGACGCGCCGGAGCGTGCCGCTTCCCCCATCGCCAGCCCCACCCAGCGGCCGCGCCCGCCCGGACGTGTTTGCCCAGACTATCCTCCTTCGGACCCAGACGGAGGACGAGATCGCCTATGGACGGCGAGAAAATTATAGCCCGCTTCAGGCCACCGAGGTCTTTCGCGATCGGGAACGGCTGCCCATCGTCACCCGGGTGGCCCGTTTCCTCGACGGCGATGGGACGACCCGTACCGAGATCTACTGGAGCCCGCCTGCCGGCGCCCTGTACCCTGACAAGAAGATGCGGGAACGATTGCAGGGTGACGGCTACCGACTCGATGACTATGTCATCAACATGACGGCCGTGCAGATGACGGCCGATTATCGCCAGCGGGTGGTCAATCAGAAACGGTATTTCCTGACCGGCGTGCCGCCCGGCGACGAGGGGACGATCCCGGTGCAGACCATGGTCGTGCGCGGCGATACCGGGCTGTATCACCTGGCCCTGCAGTGGGATCAGTACCTGCCCGAGGGGCAGAGGGGGCGGCGTGTACGGATCGGACCGCACGTCAAGGTCGGTACTGAAAGCATCGACTCGCTCCGGGCGCTGCGTTCGGACGGGCGCACCCTGGAGATGAGCGACCTCAAGCCGCTCCTGGCCCGCGACGGGGGGGAGGCGCTCCTGG
>RFKJ01000870.1 GCA_003694325.1 Deltaproteobacteria bacterium | reverse complement strand
TCCCCGCGGACCGCGTCGTGCGGATCCCCAACGGCCTGGACCTCGGGGAGTTCGATCCCCTGCCCGCCCCCGGTGCCTTCCGAGCGGCCTGGGGCCTGGGGGATGCCCCCATCGTCGCCTACCTGGGACAGCTCTCGCCCCGCAAGGGGGTCGAGCACCTCGTGCAGGCCTTCGCGGGGGGCGCCCTGGAGCCGGCCCGCCTCGTGGTGGCCGGCAACGACATGGGGGCGTTGCGCCGGGCGCGCGGGCACGCCGACGACGGCGTGCTGTTCACCGGGCTGCTGGAGGGGCGGCAGCGCCTGGCGCTGCTCGCGGATGCCGACGTCCTCGTCTACCCTTCCACCGACGAGGTGTTTGGCCTGGTGCCGTTCGAAGGACTGCTGTGTGGCGCGCCGGTCGTGGTCGGCGATGACTGTGGCTGCGGGGAGTTGATCGCCGAGGCCGGCGCCGGCCTCCTGGTGCGCCACGGCGACGTCGAGGGGCTCCGCGCCCGGATCCGGACGCTGTGCCGCGACCGGGTGGCGGCGCGTGCGATGGTGGAGCGAGGACGCCGCTACATCCGCGAGCACCTGGGCTTCGATCGGGTCGCGGCGCGCCACGAAGAGCTGTACACCGACGTCATCGCCGCCCATCCCCGGACCGGTCCATGAGCGACACCCTCGCCCGCCGCCTGGGCTTCCTCGCCCTCGCTGCGCTGCTGGTCCTGCTGTACCTGCCGACGCTGGACAGCCCCTTCGTCTACGACGACAAGATCGAGGTCGTCGGCAACGGCACGATCCGCGACCTGCAACAGTGGCGGGCCATCGCGACCTACAACCTGTCGCGTCCGCTGCTGGTGTTCAGCTACGCGCTGGACTTCGCCCGCCACGGCCTCGATCCCCGGGGCTATCACTGGACCAACATCGCCATCGGCGTCGGCGCGCTGGGGGCCGGGTTCCTGCTGGCCGAGGCCGTGCTGCGGCTGTCGGGAGTGGATCGGCCGCTGGCCCGGGGCCTCGCCGTGGCCGGCCTGTGGGCGGTCCACCCGATGGCGACCGAGGGCTTCACCTACATCACCGGGCGGTCCGAGAGCCTCTGTGCCCTGGGGAGCTGGCTGTCCTTGTGGGCATGGGCCCGGGCGCTGGGGCTGCCCGCCGGTCCCGGGCACCGGGTGGAGATCGGCTGGTGGCGCCTGGTGTCGCTGCTGTTCTTCCTCCTGGCGGTGTCGACCAAGGAGGTGGGGGCGATGGTGCCGGCGGTGGCCCTGACCATGGAGCTGATGCTGGCGCCCGGCGGGTCCGGCGGCCTGCGGTCGCGTCTCCGGGCCGTTCGGTGGGGGTGGTACCTGCCCTACGGCCTGCTGGTGGGCCTCGCGGCCTGGCTGCGCCTGCAGCATGCCGACAGCTTCCTCCCGCGGGAGGTCGACCGCGCGCTACCGGTGCAGCTTCTCACCCAGGCCGAGGCCTGGCTCCACTACCTGCGGCTGTGGCTGGTGCCCGCGGGGCAGACCATCTTCCACCACCTGCCGGATGCCTCCCCCGGGTCGGCCCGCAGCCTGCTGGCGGCCGCCGGCTGGCTGCTCGTCGTCGTCGGTGGCGTCGCCTGGGGCCGCCGGAACCCCGCCGCCGGCTTCGCCCTGCTGGCCGGGGCGCTGTTCCTGGTGCCCTCCTCCTCCTTCGTCCCGCTGAAGGAGAACATGGCCGAGCACCGGGCCTTCCAGACCGGCTACTGGCTGCTGCTCGCGGTGGCGGCGACCCTCCCGTTGCGGCGTCCGCGGCGGGTGGTGGCCGCCGCGGTGATCCTCGGCCTGGCCTGGGCCGGCCTGACCCTGCGCCGGCACCGGGTGTGGTCCAGCGAGATCGGGCTGTGGCAGGAGGCCGTCGACCGCAGCCCCGACCTCGCCGAGGCCTGGTACGGGCTGGGCGATGCCTTCCGCTTCGCCGGGCAGTTCGAGCAGGCCCGCGCCGCCTACCAGCGGGCCGTGGAGCTGGACCGGCACCTGCTGGATGCCTGGAACAACCTCGGCATCGTCGCGGCATCCCTCGGCGATTCCGCCGCGGCGCGCGACGCCTGGCTGACGGTCCTCCGGGTGAGCCCCACCTACTGCAAGGCCCACAGCAACCTCGGCGTGCTGGCTCAGGGGGCCCGGCGCTACGACGAGGCGATCACCGAGTACCGCAGCGCCCTGGCCTACTGTCCCGACAACGTCCGGGCGCATCTCGGTCTGTGCGACATCTACCACGGTCCCCGACGCGACCGGGAGCGGGCGATCCACCACTGCCAGGCCTTCGTCGACCTCGCCCCCCAGGCCGATGAAGCCGCAGCGGTCCGGGAGTGGATCTTCGAGCTGACCTTCTAGGCCGCGTGACCGGGTGTTCCTCCCGGGCGCGGTCGAGGGCTCGGTCGCGCGCGGTCCCGGCCGCGTCGCTTCGGGGCGCCCCTCGCCGCCGCGGCGGTCGGGTCGGGGCCGGCCATCGCCCACCGGCCCAGTGCCCGGCCCAGGCGGATCGCCTCGCCCACGGAACCGCTGCGCCAGGCGTCCCGGGCCAGCCGGGCCAGGGGTCGGGGCCGCAGGTAGAAGCCGACCCAGGCCTGGCGGAGGAGGTGCTGCAACTCCGCCGCCGGCAGGTCGGTCAGGGTCGGTCGCGCCAGGTCGCCGTCCACCGGGTTGGGCACCCCGGCGCCGACCCGGTTGGCGTGGGCGGCGAACAGCGGCGTGCCCGGCATGGCGGACAGGGTCGAGAACTGGACGTAGGACGCGCCGATCTCCCGGCAGAACTCGATGGTCCGCCGCACGTCGGTCGCGTCCTCGCCGGGGGCGCCGAGGATGATGTAGGCGAGGCTGCGCAGCCCGGCGGCCCGGGTCTCGGCGAAGGCCCGCCGCGTCTGCTCGACGGTGATGTCCTTGCGGAGCAGGGCCAGGGTCTCGGCGTTGCCGCTCTCGACGCCGTAGGCGACCATCCGGCAGCCGGCGCGGCGCATCAGGGCGAGCAACTCGGCGTCGACCCCGTCGACCCGCCCCTCGCACTTCCACTCCAGGCGCAGGCCGCGACGCAGCATCTCCTCGCAGATGCCCACCACCCGCCGGCGACTGAGGGTGAAGTTGTCGTCGTAGAAGTTGACGAAGGACAGGCCCAGGTCCCGCTCGATGTGGACCAACTCGTCGACGACGTCGCCCGGCGGTCGGGCCCGCCACCGGCTGCCGGAGACGCTCTTGTCGCAGAAGCTGCACCGGAACGGGCAGCCGCGGCTGGTGATGACCGTGGCCAGTCCGGGGCGGGTGGCGAACAGGTAGCGGTACCGGTCGTTGGGGAGCAGGTCGCGCGCCGGCCAGGGCAGGGACTGCACGGGGGTGCGCGGGACCCTCGGCACCAGGGGGCGTCCGGGCACGAGGACACCGGGAGGTGGCGGTCCCGCGCTGCCTCGCTCCCACCAGGACAGCAGCTCGACGGCGGTGTCCTCGCCCTCGCCCGCGACCGCCGCGTCGAGCTCGGGGACCTGGTCGAACACGGCGTGCCGCACCGCGGTGGGGTGGGGGCCCCCCAGGACGATCCGCCCCACGTGCGGCCGGGCGATCCGTGCCGCCCGGGCGGCGATGTCGGCCACCGGCGTCATGGTGGACAGGCCGAGCACGTCGGGCCGACGGCGGCGCACGGCCGCCTCGAAGTCCCGCCAGCTCCAACCGAGCACGCAGGCGTCGATCAACTCGACGGCGTGGCCGGCGTCCCGCAGCGCGGAGGCGACGTAGGCCAGCCCGAGGGGCGGCACCGACAGGCCGACGTCCCGGGAGTCCCGGCGAGGAGGACGGGCGAGGAGGACACGCATGACCGGCATCCTAGTACCTGCGGCCCCAAGTTCCTACCGGGTAGTTCGGGCACGGGATGTGTCGGTCCACCGGAACCTGGGGCCTCCGGTACTATGGGCGTCTTTGGAGG
>RFKJ01000869.1 GCA_003694325.1 Deltaproteobacteria bacterium | reverse complement strand
CTCCTCACCCAGGACGACGGCGCATCCTCCACCGGCACCGTCATCGTCGGACCGATGCCCTGAACCTCCGGCATCGCTGCCGGTTACCGGGATGGGGACCGCTCCGAAAGGGGCGTGGGGGTTGTGGCGACCCCGCCGTCACCGGCGCAGCCGCCTCGGGGTGCCGGCCGACGTCAGAACGTCGCACGCTCCTTGGCCCCCGGGGCGACCTCCTTGCTGCCCTCGGACACGCTGCCGTCGGTGTGCTCGATGCGGATGCTGTGGGTTCCCGGCTTCACCTCGCGCGTCTGCATCGGCGGGGTGACGCCCCACTCCTGGCCATCGACGAACACGGTGCCCGGCTTGCTGCTGAACACCGAGAGCTTGCCGGGGAGCACCTCCTTCTTCGCCAGCGTCTGCGAGAAGGTCCGGCTGCCCGATGACGGAAGGCGCGCCGAGAACTCGACCGGCTCGTAGCCGTCCAGCTCATAGCGGACCGAGTAGCTGCGCCCCGGCGTGCCATCGGTCCAGGTCAACGGCGTGGTCCCCACCCGGCGGCCGTCGACGAGCACCACGGCCCCCGGCGGATCCGACACGAACCGGGCGTCCACCGACACCGGCTCCACCACCACCTGTGGCGCGGACGGCTCCGCCGGTGGCGACTCGGCGGGGACCGGGGGCGTGACCACGGCGGCGTCGGCTGCTCCCGATCCCTCGGTCGGCTCGGAGTCGTCCGGCGTCGGCTCGACGATGGGGTCCAGCCGCACCTGCTGGCGCAGGCGCTCGCCGGCCACGAGGTCGACGGTGTCCGACCACTCCCGGTACCCCTCGGCCACGACCCGCAGCTTCACGGATCGCCCGGGGGGAAGCCCTTCCTTGAGCAGCTCGGTCCCGGTGCCGATCTGCTGGTCATCCAGGTAGATCGTCGCCTGGGCGTCCGGGGGGAGGATGCGGAGCTGCAGGGACGCCGTGGTCGGCTGCTCCGGCTGCTCCGGCGGCGGCGGATGCGGCTCCCGGGTCAGCACCACGACCAGCGCTCCCGCCAGGACGATGACCGCCACGAGCGCCACCAGGAGCGGCCACCGGCTCGGCCGGGTCGCCAGGGTGCCGGAGGCGGTGGTCGCCGCCATCTGCCAGTCCCCGTCGTCGGGGTGGGGCTCGGCCGCGTACATCTCGGCCGCCACCCGGGTGCCCTCCGCCAGGCGCGCCCGCTCGTCCTCGATCTCCTGGGCGAACAGTTCCTGCATGAAGTGGGCGAGGCTCTCGCGGGTCAGGTCGGGGGTCGCCGGGTAGCTGAACTCCAACAGGGCCTGCTGCAGCTCGCGCGCGTCCTGGAAGCGATCGTCCGGGTCCCGGGCCAGGGCCTTCATGACGATGTCGTCGAGACGCGCGGGGACGTTGGGGTTCAGGGCGCTGGGCGGCAGGATGTCGACGGCCTTGATCTTCTCCAGCGTCTTGACGTCGGAGTCCGTCTTGAACAGGCGCCGCCCGGTCAGCATCTCGTGCAGGATGATGCCGGCGCTGAAGATGTCGCTGCGATGGTCGAGTTCGGCTCCGGACGCCTGCTCGGGGCTCATGTACTCGAACTTGCCCTTGAGCACCCCATCCTGGGTGTCGTAGGCGCTGCTCTCGGCCTTGGCGATGCCGAAGTCGGCGATCTTCACCTCGCCGGTGTATGAGACCAGGATGTTGCTGGGGCTGATGTCCCGGTGGATGATCCGCAGCGGCCGCCCCTCACTGTCCACCTTGGTGTGGGCGTAGTACAGCCCCTTGGCCATCTCGTGGGCGATGTAGACCGCGAATTCGGTGGGCAGGAGCTTGCGCCGCTGGGCGAGCTTGCGGAGGATCCCCTTGACGTCCTTGCCCTCGACGCACTCCATCGACAGGTAGTAGTTGTCGTTGATGCGGCCGAAGTCGTAGATCTGGACGATGTTGGGGTGCTGCAGCGACACCGTGATCTTGGCTTCGTCGATGAACATCTCGACGAATTCCTCGTTGTCGCTGAGGTGTTCGAGGATCCGCTTGATGACGAGGAGCTTCTCGAACCCTCCGTGGGAGAAGCTCTTGGCCTTGAACACCTCGGCCATGCCCCCCGTGGCCACCTTGTCCACGAGGTAGTAGCGGCCGAAGGACTCGGTCTGGAACGGGGCCAAGGCTTCATCCAGCGGAGGCGACGTGTACGTCCGCCATGGGGAGGGGATCGGCGACGCCCGAGGATACGGTCCCGACGACCGGGCGGTCAACGACCGCGGACACGGCGCCGCAGTCGGCGCCTATTGCGCCGAGACGCCGCTGTCGCCCTGCGCACCGCCATCCTGGATCAGCTCGCTGAAATAGGCCTCCAGCTCGTCGCAGTCCCACTCCCGGTCCACCTCGCCCAGTCCCTCGCGACAGGTGGCGCGCTCGCCCTTCTCCAGGGCGCCCCCCTTGTGGTCGGCGATGCACTGATCCAGCTCCGCGTCGGAGAACTGCAGGCCGCACTCGCTGGCGGCGTAGTCGCGGATCTCGACACAGAGCTGCTGGCAGGGGTTCCGACACGATGTCATGGCCGCGGAAATGGCCAACAGCACGAGCCATCGGGGAGAGCTGGCGGTCATGGCGCGCTCGGGGCTGGCGGGGACGCCGGGGCCGGGGGCCGGGCGTGGGAG
>RFKJ01000868.1 GCA_003694325.1 Deltaproteobacteria bacterium | reverse complement strand
CGTCGGTCAGCCGGTGGCCGGCGTCCCCTCCTTCGCGCGCGACTACGAGGAGGGCGAGGTCCTCGACGTCGCCCTCCCGGCCGAGGCGACGTGGACCCTGGTGTCGCCGGAGGGCCGGCCCGTCGAGGGGAGGGGCGCGGTCCGGCACCGGCTGGATCACTACGGGGAGTGGTGGCTGGACGCCCGCCTGCCCGGTGGGCGGCTCAGCGTGCCGCTGTACGCGGGGATGTCGATGCCGCCGACGCCGACGATGCCCCTGCCCGGGCAGCCGGCGGCGGGTCCCGAGGAGGCCCGCGACCAGGCCTGCGACCTGCTGGTGGACCTGCGCGACGAGTTCGACCTGCCGGCCCTGACCTGCGACCCGCTGCTCGAGACGCTGGCCCGCCAGCCGCTGGAACAGGTCGTCGACGGCACCTGGCAGCGGGAGGCCGGCATCGCGCGCCTGCGGGCCGCCGGCTTTCCCGAGGGCCCGGTCGACCAGGTCTGGTGCCGGGCCCCCACGGTTGCGCAGTGCCTGGAGGGACTGCTGCGAACGGCCCCCGGGCGGGTGGCGCTGCTCGACCCGGGCATGTCGCTGGCGGGGGTCCAGGCGCGGGTCGAGACCGACGCCCTGACCCTGCTGATCAACCTGGCGAGCGAGTGATGGGAGCGCGACTGCTGCGGATCCTGCTGTGGACCCTGCTGGCACTGCCGGCCCTGGTCGGCTGTGCCGGTCGGAGCGCCGGACGGGGACCGGTCCGCCCCGGCGACTCGGTGGCCGCCCGGGCGGCGGGCATCACGGAGGTCCGGTTCCGCCCGGTGTTCGAGCTGCCGGGCGAAGACGCCGCGCGCCTGGTGGAGGCGGTGCCCGGGGGGCAGTGGGACCGGGGGCTCGCCGAGGTGGCCGAGGTGCTGCTCTCCCTGCACGTCGAGCGCAGCGCCTACATCGACGTAGCGACGACCTCGCTGGTGACCGCCCGGGCCGGCTACCCGGGCCAGGTCCACGCCATGCGGGGGCTGACCGGGGGAGCCTTTCCCGAACAGCTCGCGGCCGCCATCGCCCGGGCCACCGCCGGGGTCCCGGCGGTCGACCTGGGGCTGGCGGTGCGCCGCTTCGACGACGGCACCGCGCTGTGGGTGCTCACCTGGTCCCGACACCGCGCCCTGCTCGACCCGCTGCCCCGGGACATCGCCCTGGACGACCCGGTGCCGGTCCGGGTGGACATCGAGGATCCCGCGCTGAAGGGGGCCGCGTTGCGGCTCATGGTGGCCCCGCCCCACGGTCCGGTGGAGGAGCTGCGGCTCACCGAGGGCCTGACCCGCTGGCTGGACATGTTCCACGAGCCCGGCCGGTGGCGGCTGGAGGTCGTCGCCCGGCAGGGAGAACACACCGAGGTGTTGCTGTTGTTCTCGGTCTTCGTCGACGCGCCCCCGCCGGAGCCGAGGCCGCTTGCCACCCGCATGCCGCCGGTGGAGAACCCCATTGCCGCCGAGCAGGCGCTGCTGGCGCAGCTCAACGCGCTGCGGGCCGACAACGGCCTGGCCCCGGTGCAGTGGTTCTCGACCTTCGAGCCGCTGGTTCGCGAACACAGCGCCTACATGGCGGCCGTGGGCCAGGCGCGCCACGTCATCGACGGGCTGACGCCGGGGGTCCAGGTCCGGGCCCGCAGCTTCGCCTTCCCGTTTGCGTTCCACCACGAGGCCGTCGCCGCGGCCCTGACCGCCACCGAAGCCATGCAGCTCGTCGTCGACAGCCCGGCCCATCGCCGGACCCTGCTCTGCGAGCCCTGCACCCACGTCACCATCGGCGCGGCCCTGGAGCCGGTGCTCGATCGCCAGCCGCGGATCTTCGTGACCTGGGAGCTGCTGGAGTTTCCCAAGGGGCCGCCCCGACGCCTGGACGCCGCCGAGCGCTGACCGGGAGGCCGCCCGCCGTCGCGCGGCGAGGGCTCGCAGGCGTCGTGGAAAGGCGCCGGAGACGGGGATGGGCCCGCGGTGCCGGACAGCGGCGCCGGGCCGGCTCTCCGACCGGTCGCAGACAATCGGGTCTACTCACCGGCCGGATCCGAGGGTATGGGTGACGAGCATCGGCGGAGCCTGCACGGTCAGCCTCGTCCCGGAACCCGTCGAAGGTGGACTCGCAGCCCGTGGGTCCCCCGCCCCTGATTCACCGCAGCCCCCCGGAACGCGATGCGCGTACTTCTCGTCCAGGCCTTCACCGCCCTCGACATGGAGCTGGTGTACCCCATCGGCCTCGCCTACCTCGCGGCCCACCTCGACGGCCACGAGGTGGAGATCTTCGACCTGAACCTGTACCGGGACGACCCCTACACTCCCTTCGGCGAGACCCTGGACCGGTTCCAGCCCGACGTCGTGGGTATCAGCCTGCGCAACATGAAGGTGGCGATGCCCGGGGTGCACACCGACGACTTCCAGCCCCAGCAGGAGGCCATCGAGTTCGTCAAGAAGCGCCTGCCCGGCGTGAAGGTCGTCGCCGGCGGGACGGCCTTCAGCCTGTACAGCGAAGCGATGATGAAGCGGCTGCCGGCCATCGACATGGGCTGCTGGGGGGAATCGGAGTTCAGCTTCCCCGAGCTGCTCACCAAGCTGGACCGTCCCTGGGAGGTGCCGGGGGTCTACTACCGCGACCCCGCCGACGGCAGCGTCAAGTTCACCGGCCACCGGCCGAAGCTGGACTTCAAGAGCCTGCGGCATCCCCGGCGGGACCTCGTCGATGCCGCTCCCTACCTCGCCAGCAGCTTCGTCAGCGTCGGGGTCCAGAGCAAGCGGGGCTGCGCGCTGCGGTGCATCCACTGCAGCGACACCTTCCTGCTCGGGCACCAGGTGCGCATGCGGGACCCCAAGGACGTGGTCGACGAGATCCAGGAGCTGGTGGAGGACCACGGCGTCCAGCAGATGTTCTTCTGCGACCAGATCTTCAACATCCCGGTCAGTCACGCCATCGACATCTGCAAGGAGATCGTCGATCGCCGGCTCGAGGTGGCCTGGTCGGCGTGGTTCAACGAGCACCGCAACACCCTGCCCGACGAGCTGATGATCTGGCTGAAGCGGGCCGGCTGCGGGCTGCTGAGCTTCTCGCCGGACCACGTCGACGACCGGATGCTCAAGAACCTCGACAAGAACTTCCGCTACGAGGACATGCTGTACACCGTCGAGGTGGCCAAGAAGCACGGCATGGACGTGGAGTACAGCTTCTTCCTCAACTCGCCGGGCGAGGACTGGCGGTCCCTGGCGGCGATCTTCAAGTTCCTGATCCACGCCCGCCTCCAGTTGGGCGGGCAGTTGCGGATGTTCACGCTGCTGATGATGAACCCCATCCGCATCTACCCGCACACCCGGCTCGCCGAGCTGGCGCGGGAGAGCGGGATGATCCCGGAGGACCACGACCTCATCGAGGCGGCCTACTGGAACCCGGGGGCCATCCAGCACGCGGTGACCGGCTGGAAGGCGACGGCGCGCGCCCTCTACGACGTGCGGCGGCGGTGGAAGGAGTTCACCGGCAACACCTACTCGAGCGTCACCCGCTGAGGGCCCGGCGGCGGCCGGTCCCGCCGGGCGGCTCCCGACTGCGGATGTCCGGCGCGGTGGCCGAGCTATGCTCGCCGACCGTGGACGTCGGAGGAACCGCTGGGGTCTCAGGGCGCGATGTCGGGTGCCATCCCGCTGGATGACGCGAGGCGGCTCGCCGCACTGCGGCGGGGCGATCCCGCGGCCGTCGCCGACCTGTGGGACGAGTGGAAGACCCGGCTGTGGGCAATCTGTCGCGGCATGGCCGCCGACCCCGACCGGGCCCGGGTCCTGCTGGCGGACATCCATCACAGCCTTCCGAGCGCGGTGATCGGCTGGTCGCTGGAGGTGCCGATCTGCTGCCAGCTCGCCCGGCACACCTGGTCGCGGTTGCATGCCCACCTGCAACTCGCCGAGCCGGACGGCATCCCCCTGAGCATTCCGGACCGGACCCGGTCGCCCGCTGCGTCCGAGGTCGCGGCCCGGCTGGCGGAGATCCCGCCGGAGCTGCGCGTGATCTACCTCCTCGACGTCTTCTTCTCCTGCCCGGCGGCGACCCTCGCGGCGCTGTCGGGGTGGGACGAGAAGCAGGTGCGACGGGCGAGGGCCGCGGTGGCCTTCCACCTCGTGTCCGCCGGGGGGACCCCATGACGCTCGATCGGCGTACGCTGCGGGAACTGCTTCCCTGCTACGTCTGCGGCGACCTGCCGGAACCGATCGCCGCCCAGGTGCGGGAGCTGCTCGCCCGGGACGCGGAGCTGGCGGCCGAGGCCCGCAACCTCGAAGGCGCGCAGGATGCCTGCCGGGAGCTGCTGCTCGGCATGGCCGACGAGCTGCCGGACCTGGCGGCCCTGGTCGTCGCCCCGGTGCTGGATCCCCCGCGTGCGCCCGCCGCCCCGGTCCGCGGGGGTTGGGCGCTGGTGGCCGCAGCGGTCGGGCTGCTGTTCGTGCTGGGCGGCGTGGGGATCCTGTCGCGACACCCGCCGGTCGACGGCCTGCTGGCGCAGCACGCGCCCTTTGCGGCCGGACAGGTGGACGGCTTCATCGCCGAGTCGGACCCCGATGCCCTGGCCGCGGCCCTGGTGCGGGCCGGGGCCCTGCCGGAGCTGGGGGCGGTGCCCGACCTGCGGCCGCTGGGCCTGCACCTGCTGGGGGGCGGCCTGGCGACCGGGGATCGACCCGGCACCGTGGTCGTCTACGAAAAGGACGGGCAGCGCTTCGTCTGCCAGATGTTCCCGGGGTCGGCGCCCCGGGACATGCCGGTGGCGACCCGGCGGGTCGCCGGGCGGACGCTTCGGGCCTATGTCGATGGCGATCTCGCGGTGGTCGTCTGGCGCGAGGCGGGGATGGTCTGCCTGTTCTCCGGCCGGGCACCGCCGG
This sequence comes from Deltaproteobacteria bacterium, assembly GCA_003694325.1. Taxonomy (GTDB): domain Bacteria; phylum Myxococcota_A; class UBA796; order UBA796; family UBA2385; genus J125. The sequence continues at coordinate 143 of RFKJ01000868.1, read as the reverse complement.
AGACGCTGCTGGCGATGGTCCAGGCAAAGCTCGAGTTCCGGGCATAGTACCTGCGGCCCCAAGTTCCTACCGGGTAGTTCGGGCACGGGATGTGTCGGTCCACCGGAACCTGGGGCCTCCGGTACTATGGGCGTCTTTGGAGG
>RFKJ01000867.1 GCA_003694325.1 Deltaproteobacteria bacterium | reverse complement strand
TGCACCGGCAGCTCGGGTCCATCGAGCCAGCCCAGCAGCACGGCCCGCTCGGCGATGTGCAGCACGGCGGCCGGCAGCGCCGGGTCGCTGCCGCCGACCGAAGCACCGGGGACCAGCCAGGACAGGGGCGGCAGGATGTCCGAGGGCCCGCGACGTTCCAGGTCCGACAGCGGGGCGAGCCAGCCGGCGACGGGCACCTGGGCCTCGGCGGGGAGACCCCCGGCGACCAGGCTCTCCAGCACCGCGAGCCGGGCTCCCCGGGCCAGGGGAACGGCGAGGGTGCCGGGGTATCGACGCTCCAGCGCGAACCAGTCGCGGGCGGTGGTGCCCGTTGCCGCGGCCAGCTCGGCCCAGGCGGCGATGGGCGCGCCGCCGGGCACGCGCGACCAGTCGGCGGTCGCCCGGGGGCGGCGCAGGAGGGGGTCGTCTCCGACCAGGGCGGCGGTGGCGGTGGCGAGATCGTGGACCACGACCGCCTCGCGCGCCGATGGGGGGGCCAGCTCCGGCGACAGCGCGTCGGGCAGGTGCCTGCTGCAGGCGCCGAGCAGGACCACCAGCAGCCCGGGCGTCACGCCCCACCTCCGGACGCGAGCCCGTGGTGGAGCCGGCGGACCAGGCCGGGACCTTCGTAGATGAGGCCCGTGTAGAGCTGGACGGCGGCGCACCCGGCATCCAGCAGCTCGGCGACCTGGTCGACCCGGTGGATGCCCCCCACCCCGACCACGGGCACCCGGCCCGCCGCGGTGTCCAGGACGGTCTGGATCCGGGAGCGGGCCAGCGGCCACAGTGGAGCGCCGGACAGCCCGCCCTCCTCGCCGAGTCGCCCGGTCGTCCCCGGGCGGCTGGTGGTGGTGTTGGTGGCGATGATGCCGGTGGCCCCCTCGGCGATGATCCCCTCGACCACCTCGGCGAGCTCCTCCGGCTCGAAGTCGGGGGCGAGCTTGACGAAGACGGGTCGGTCCCCGGCCGCCGACAGCACGCTGCCGACGAGCCGGCGCAGCGGCGCCACCGCCTGGAGCGTCCGCAGCCCGGGGGTGTTGGGGGAGCTGACGTTGATCGCCAGGTAGTCGACCACGTCGCGGAGCCGCGTCACGCTGGTGCGGTAGTCGTCGGCGACGGCGCGGTCGTCGAGCGGGGTGACCTTGCTCTTGCCGACGTTGGCGCCGACGGGGACGTCGGGCCAGTCGCCGCGGTCGCGCAGGCGCTGGAGCCGCCGGGCCAGGGCCGCGCTGCCCTCGTTGTTGAAGCCCATGCGGTTGATCAGCGCCCGCTCGGCCGGCAGCCGGAACAGCCGCGGCCGGGGGTTCCCGGGCTGGGGGAGGGCGGTGACCGTGCCCAGCTCGACGAAGCCGAAGCCCAGTGCCGGCCAGACGGTGGGCGCCTCGCCGTCCTTGTCGAGCCCGGCGGCCAGGCCGACCGGTGCCGGGATCGTCAGCGGGCCCAGCCGCCGGCTCAGGCCGGGCGGCACGGGGCCGGCCAGGGTCCGCAGCACCGTGGTCGCCAGGCGAGGGGCACGGTGGAGGGTCGAGATCGTCAGTCGGTGGGCGCGCTCGGGGTCGAGTCGGAACAGGAGCGGGCGCAGGATGCGCCAGGTGGGGTCCAGCAGCATGGGCAGGGGCTAACCGCGCGTCCGGCATGGTGAGCGTCGCGCGTCGGGACCCGTGGGCCGGCGTGCCGGCCGGGGCGGACGTGCTACCTTGCGCCGATGGACGCGCCCGGCCCCGGCAGCAGGATCCTGGTCACCGGCGGGGTGGGGTTCATCGGCTCGCACCTCGTCGAGGCGCTGCGGGCCCGCGGCTGCACGGTGGTGGTCGTCGACAACTTCGACGGCGCCTACCCGTTGGACCGCAAGTGGGCCAACGCCCGGGCCATCTGCCGGCCCGGGGTGGCCGGCGACGTGCGGCTCGTCCGGGGGGACATCCGCGACGAGGCGCTGCTCGCCGATGTCCTCGGCGGCGTGGATGCGGTGATGCACCTGGCGGCCCTGGCGGGGGTCCGGGACAGCCTGCGGGACCCGGCGCGGTACGTCGACGTCAACGTCGGGGGGACCCAGCGGCTGCTGCAGGCGATGGAGCGGGCCGGTTGTCGGCGGCTGGTCTTCGCCAGCTCGTCGAGCGTCTACGGCGAGGTGGCGACGGGCCGGTTCACCGAGGACCTCGCGGCCGATCGCCCGGTGTCCCCCTACGCGGCGACCAAGCGGACCGGCGAGCTGCTCATCCACGCGGCGCACGTGGCCTGGGGCCTCGACGCGACCTGCCTGCGCTTCTTCACCGTCTATGGCCCCCGGCAGCGTCCGGGCATGGCCATCGCCCGGTTCGTCCAGCTCGCCCGCCAGGGCGCGGTCCTGCCGCTGTTCGGCGATGGCAGCTCGGTTCGCGACTACACCTTCGTCACCGACGCCGTCGCCGGGCTGCTCGCCGCGCTGGACCGACCCCTGGGCTACGAGGTCATCAACCTGGGCTGCGGGACCCCGGTCCGCCTGGATCACCTCGTCGACACCATCGGGCGGGTGCTCGGCAAGGCCGTGCAGGTCGCGCACCTTCCCGTGCAGACCGGGGACGTGGCGCGGACCCACGCCGCCATCGACAAGGCCGCCCGCCTGCTCGACTGGCGGCCGCAGGTGTCGCTGGAGGAGGGGCTGCACGCCTACATCGACTGGGCCCGGGCCACGGAGGGCTGGTGAGCCCCCGCCGGGGGGAGGGGGGCGCGGGAGGTGCACCCCGGTGCGGTCGGACGCTCAGATCCGGGTGGAGGCCCGGACGAAGGCGGCGAAGTACTGAACGGCGCTGACCACGCTGATGGCGGTCGCGATGTACAGCAGCACGATGCCGGCGCTCCAGGTGTCGATGTCCAGGGTCGGGATCCGCCACAGGATGAAGCCGAGGGCGGTGCTCTGGTAGGCGGTCTTGGCCTTGCCCAGGCTGCTCGCCGAGATGGTGATCCCCTCCTGGCTGGCGATCCCGCGCAGCCCGGTGATGGCGATCTCGCGCCCCAGCAGCAGGGCGCACAACCACGCCGGAACCCAGCCCAGCGGCACCATCATGACCAGGACCGTGGTGACCATCAGCTTGTCGGCCATGGGGTCGAGGTAGGCGCCGATGGGGCTCACCAGGCCCCACTTGCGCGCGAGGTAGCCGTCGATGATGTCGGTGATCATCGCGCCGATGAACAGCCAGAAGGCGAGCTGGCTCTCGACGATGGAGGGCTCGTCCCACAGCAGCACGACCATGACCGGGACGCAGGCGATGCGGATGACGGTCAGGATGTTGGGGAGGTTCCAGAACCCCGGCGACTTGGCCATGGCAGATCCAGGGGGCGGTGCAGAATCGGCGTGGGGAGGTCTGCTGCGCTCAGGGCTGCGGGCCGGCACCCTGGCTGCGACCTTCGGACAGGACGATGGGGCGCGTCTCGCGGAAGTGGTGGTAGAGGTCCTGGACCTTGTCCACGTAGAGCTGTGTCTGCTGGAAGGGGGGGACGCCGTTGTACCGGCGCACGTTGGCGGGTCCGGCGTTGTAGGCGGCGAGGGCGAGGCGGACATCGCCCCCGAACTCGTCCAGCATGGCGGCGAGGTATCGGGTGCCCGCGTCGATGCTCTGGACGGGGTCCCAGGGGTCGGTCACGCCCAGCCCCCGCGCCGTCGCTGGCATGAGCTGCATCAGGCCCATGGCGCCGGCGTGGGACCGGGCGTTGGGGTTCATGCCGCTCTCGGCGAGCATGACGGCCTTGACCAGGGAGGCTGGGACGCCGTAGCGCTGGGCCGAGGCCATGATCTGGGCGTCGAAGGAGTCGAGCAGCGGGAAGGTCCGCCGGCTGACCTGGCGGCGGGTGGGGATGTCCTCCGCCGACATGTACAGCTCGTAGCCGGTGTGGGTCGGGGAGTCGGTGAACCGCAGCGTGCCGTCGGCCAGTTCGGCCCGGTAGATGTCGGTGGCGCCAGCCATCCGGCTGGCGGCGGCGATGGCGAGGACGACCCACACGGCACCCCAGGGTACCGCCCCCGGGGATGCGCGGCAAGGCAGAGCATCGCCGCAGCAGGCCGGGCCCCGGGTTAGCTCGGGGCCACGCCGCGGCGGTGGTCGGACCGCCGGCCGGGGTGGTGGAGCGCGCGCCATGACCACCGATTGCTGCGACGTCCTCATCGTCGGATCCGGGCTCGCCGGCCTGATGCTGGCCCTCGAGCTGGCCGATCACTGCAAGGTGGTCGTGCTGACCAAGCGCGGCCGGATGTCGGGCAACACCATGCACGCCCAGGGCGGCATCGCGGTGGCCTGGGACGACGAGGACCGGTGGCAGGACCACGTTCGCGACACGCTGGTCGCCGGCGCGGGGCTGTGCCGCCGCGAGGTGGTCGAGCGGGTGGTGGGCGAAGCCCGGGAGCGGGTCCAGCAGCTCATCGACCTGGGGGTCCACTTCGATCGACGCCCCGACCACCCCGATGAATACGACCTGCACCGGGAGGGCGGCCATGGGCGGCGGCGGGTGATGCACGCCAAGGACGCCACCGGTGCCGAGATCATGCGGGCCCTCGTCGCTCAGGTCGACGCCCACCACAACATCGAGGTCCGCGAGCGGTGGATGGCGGTGGACGTCATCACCGAGCGGTGGCTGCGTCGTCGCCAGGGCGGGCTGCCCCCGGCCCGCGACCGGGCGCTGGGCGTCTACGCGCTGGAGCTGGACAGCGGGGCGGTCCACCCGATCGCCGCGCGGGTGGTGGCGCTGTGCGCCGGCGGTGCGGGCAAGGTCTACCTCTACACCAGCAATCCCGACGAAGCCTCCGGCGACGGCATGGCCATGGCGTGGCGCTGCGGCGCCCGCATCGCCAACATGGAGTTCGTCCAGTTCCACCCGACCTGCCTGTACAACCCCAAGGCCCGCACCTTCCTCATCAGCGAAGCGCTGCGGGGCGAGGGGGGGATCCTCCGCCTGGCCGACGGCGAGGCGTTCATGGAGCGCTACGACGAGCGGCGCGAGCTGGCTCCCCGCGACATCGTCGCCCGGGCCATCGACAGCGAGCTGAAGCGCACCGGTGACGACTGCGTGTTTCTCGACATGACCCACCTGTCGCGGGCCGAGATCGAGGACCGGTTCCCCAGCATCCACCAGACCTGCTTGGACTACGGGGTCGACATGGCGGTCGATCCCATCCCGGTGGTGCCGGCCGCCCACTACTTCTGTGGTGGCGCGATGGTGGATCTCCAAGGCGAGACCAACGTCGAGAACCTGTTCGCCGTCGGCGAGACCTCCTGCACCGGCCTGCACGGCGCCAACCGCCTGGCCAGCAACTCCCTGCTGGAGGCGACCTACTTCGCCCACCATGCGGCGGGGACCATCCGGGAGCGCCTGCCGGACCTGCCGCCGGCCGAAGTCCTGCCGGAGTGGGAGACGGGGCATGCCCGCGACCCGGACGAGCAGGTGGTGATCAGCCAGCTCTGGGACGAGATCCGGCGGTTCATGTGGAACTACGTGGGCATCGTCCGGACCACCCGCCGGCTGGAGCGGGCCCGCAAGCGCATCGAGCTGGTGCAGGACGAGATCCGCACCTACTACTGGGACGTCAAGCTGACCGGCGACCTCGTCGAGCTGCGCAACCTCGCCGATGTCGCCCAGCTCGTGATCGAGAGCGCCCTGCGGCGGCTGGAGAGCCGCGGGCTGCACTACACCCTCGATCATCCCGAGCCCGATGACCGCTTCCTGCACGACACGGTGCTCAAGAAGCGGTACTGACGGGCCCCCCGCCCTCGGCGCCCGGCGCCGACCCCACCCGGAAGCGGCCCAGCGGTCCGGCCTCGGAACCGACGATGGCCTCGATCTCGGCGGGATCCTTGGGGATGCCGGGCGTCAGGATCTCGGGGTCGCGGTCGGTGCACAGCACGTCGTCCTCGATGCGGATGCCGCCGAATCCCTCCCAGGCGCGCGCCCGGTCGAGGTCGACCACGTCCCGCAGCGGCCCGACGATGGACTCGTCGGCCAGGATGGCGGGCACGACGTAGAAGCCGGGCTCGATGGTCACGCAGTTGCCGGGCTCGAGGTCGATGTCCAGGCGCAGGTACGCGGTGCCGAACTGGCGGCTGCGGGTGCGCCCCGGCGGGTAGGCCGGCCGATCGCCCATGTTCTCCATGTCGTGGACGTCGAGCCCGACGAGATGGCCGACGCCGTGGGGAAAGAAGATCGCATGGGCGCCGCGCTCGACGAGGCTGTCGACCTCGCCGCGGAGCAGGCCCTCGTCGACCAGCCAGCGCGTGAGCACGGTGGCGGCCCGGTCGTGGACGTGGCGGTAGCGGACCCCGGGGCGGACCATGTCGATGGCGGACTGCTGAGCAGCCAGGACCGCGTCGTAGGCGGCGCGTTGGCGGGGGGTGAAGCGCCCGCTCACCGGCCAGGTCCGGGTGACGTCGGTGGCGTAGCCCGACGGCGCCTCGGCCCCGCCGTCGAGGAGCAGCAGGTCCCCCTCGGCGCAGGTGTGGACGCGGCGATCGTTGTGGAGGATTTCGCCCCGCACCGTGACGATGCTGCCATAGGCCGGTTCCATGCCGTTCACCGCCAGGATCGCGTCGAAGGTGGCGGCCAGCTCCTGTTCGTGGACCCCGGGGCGGGTGGCGGCCATCGCGGCGCGGTGGGCCATCGCCGTCACCCGGGCGGCGGCGCGCATCTCCGCCTGCTCGTCGGGATCCAGGCGGCGTCGCATGGTGATGATCGCGTCGAGCAGCTCGGGAGACCCGGCGCGCTCCGGGTCGCCGAACCGCAGCTCGATGCCGGCCAGGGCCGCCGCCCGGGCGGTGAGATCCCGGTCGGGTGAGGCCAGGGTCAGCAGGTCGAGGCCCGCGCAGCGCTGCTCCAGGGAGTCCAGGGGCGCCACGGCGTCGAAGCCGAG
>RFKJ01000866.1 GCA_003694325.1 Deltaproteobacteria bacterium | reverse complement strand
CGGAGACATCACCGGCGACGGCGTCCCCGACATCGTCCTCGGCAACTACTCCCACACCGCGGGCTTCGACTACTGGGCCGGTGTCGTCTACATCCTGCCGGGCATGGGGCTGTAGTGCGGGGCGGGGCTGTCGTCGGGCTGCTCCTGGTGATCGGGGGGGTGGGGTGCGCGCCGTCGGGTGGGGGCTCGACCGACGACGGGTGCGGCCCACCGCTTGATGCATCCCGGGTTTGACGGGGCCTGCATTTTCGAATACGGAACATGCGTACAGCACGCGTGACCGTCCCAGACCCGGCTCGCCTTCGCCCCGCGGCGGGCATCGGTTCCCAAGCGCCTGAGCCCCCGGGGGGGGTCCCGGGCCGCCTCGGTGAATTCTTCGGCCCGCGCCATCTCATCTTCGCCGCTCGCCCCATGGACCAGTGCGGCCAGCGGAAGGAGAGACCGGGCCTGTGCCACCGGGCACGGGCCCGGGCGGACACGTGGGCGGTCGCAGCACCCACCACCGAGAGAGGGAGTCCATGCACAGCCCCATCTCCTGGGTCCTGAACGAAAAGGGACACGTCGTCCACACCATCAGCCCGGCGGCGACGGTCTGCGAGGCGGTTCGCGGGATGCGCACCCATGGCATCGGCTGCCTGGTGGTCACCGAGGCCGGCCGGGTCGTCGGGCTCATCGCCGAGCGCGACGTGCTGATGCGCTGCATCGCCGCCGGCCGGGAGGCCCGCTACACCCCGGTGCGCGACGTCATGACCACCGATCCGCCCATGCTGCGCCCCGACTCGACGGTGGGTGACGCCATGACGGCGATGACCGATCGGCGGACCCGGCACCTGCCGGTGGTGAACGGCGACGACCTCTTGGGCCTGGTCTCCATCGGGGACCTGACCCGCTGGATGACCCGGCACCTCCAGGGCCAGGTTCGAAGCCTCGAGAGCTACATTCAGGGCGCCTATGCCTGAGGAGCGGGCGCCCCGCGCGGCTGGGACTGATTCAGGCTCCAGTCCCAGCCGCGCGTTGCCTCGAGGAGGTGCGCCGACAGGCGGGATACCCGCGCCGGCACCGGAGACCGGTGGGGGGTGACGAGGTAGAAGGCTTCGGTTCGGGCGCACCCCGGCAACAGCGGCACGAGGGAGCCATCGACGAGGTGCGGGACCAGCAGGAAGTCCGGCAGGTACAGGATGCCGAGCCCCTCGATCGCCCCCTGGACGAGCAGGTCGAGGTCGTTGCTGAGAAGGGGGCCGCCGACCTCGACCGTGACCTCCGCGCCATCGACCGGCAGCCGCCAGCGGCCAGGATGGCGGTTGCCGGTGTATCGGAGGCAGGCGTGGTCGGCGAGGTCGCCGGGCGCGGTCGGGGTGCCGTGTCGCTGCACGTAGGCCGGGGCGGCCGCCAGGATGACCCGGAACCCGCACAGGCGGCGGGCCACGAGGGACGACGACACCATCTCCCCACCGCGCACGACGAGATCGTACCGACCGGCCAGCACGTCGACCTTGTCCTCGGACAGGTGGAGGTCCAACTCGACCTGTTCATGTCGGCGCTGGAACTCCAGGAGCGGTTGGAGCAGGTAACGGCGGCCGAAGGCCGCCGGCACGCTGGCCCGGATGGGACCCCGGAGCTGCCGTTGTGCCTCCTGGACCCGGATCTGGGCCTGGTCGATGGCCGCCAGGGCCGGCCCGACCTCTGCCAGCAGGCTGCGCCCCGCTTCGGTCAGGGTCACGACCCGGGTGGAGCGCTGCAGCAGGCGGGTCCCCAGCCGCGCCTCCAGCGCCGCCACCACCCGGCTGACGTAGGACCGCGACACCCCGAGAACCTGCGCGGCCGTGGTGAATCCTCCCTCCTCGGCCACCACGACGAAGAAGCTCAGCTCGGTGAGTGCGCGCACCTGTCGCCCCTGGGAACCAGTGATGTTCCACTGCGTATCCCTGATGGCTCGTTTCGGTGGCTACATTGCAGGCTTGAAGGTCTCCGGGCCCACGTGCAGACGCGCAACCCTGAACTCCAGGCAGGAGCCACCGATGCTGATCCCCCGTACTCACCTTCTCCTCGCCATCCCCCTCACCGCGCTTCCGCTGATGCTCGCCTGCGGTGACAAGGGTGACGACACCGGCGGCACCCACGACGGCGGGGCCGTGGACGGCGGCAGCGCCGACGGCGGCGCCAGCGACGGCGGCAGCGCCGACGGCGGCAGCGCCGACGGCGGTGCCAGCGACGGCGGCGCCGGTGACGGCGGCAGCTCGACCACCGAGTGGGCCGACATGACCCGCGAAGAACGCCAGAAGTACATGAACGAGACCGTCATGCCGGCCATGACCAAGCTGTTCCAGGCCCACGACGCGACGCTCTACGCCGACATGAACTGCGCGCTGTGCCACGGCGAGAACTTCTCGGACCCCGAGATCGACTTCGCCATGCCCAACCCCAACAACGCCGACCGGTTCCGGGTCGGCGACGGCGCTCCGGGGGTGATCTCCTGGACGGGCGGCGGCGAGACCTACGTCATCTACCGCGACGACTTCATGCCCAACGTGATCCTGCCGGCCATGGCCGAGCTGCTGGGCACCGAGCCGTGGTCGGAGAGCAACCCCGACGGCCTGACCTGCGGGGCCTGTCACCCCGCCGGAGGCTGACCGGTCTGGACACGCGGCCATCGCCGGTCTACGACACGTCGATGGCCCCCGACCGCTCCACCATCACCGCACGCATCGCCGAGGTCATGGCCGCCGAGGCCGCGGCCATCGCCGCGGTCCCGGTCACCGAGGCGTTCGGCGACGCCGTCCTGGCGATCGAGTCCTGCGCCGGCAAGGTTCTGACCACCGGCATGGGCAAGGCCGGTCACGTCGCTCGGAAGATGGCGGCGACGTTGTGCTCGACCGCCCGGCCCGCGGTGTTCCTGCACCCGGGCGAGGCCCTGCATGGCGACCTGGGCCTGGTCGGGCCGGGGGACGTGCTGGTGGCCTTCTCCAACAGCGGCCGGACGCGGGAGGTCATCGACGTCATCGACCTCGGTCGCCGGCTGGGACTCGGGCCGATCATCGGCGTCACCTCCCACGCCGAATCCCCTCTCCGCGATCGCTGCGACATCCTGCTGGACATGGGCCCGATCACCGAGCCCTGCCGCCTGGGATTGACCCCCACGGCGAGCATCGCCGTGATGCTGGCCATCGCCGATGCCCTGGCCCTGACCACCATGGAGCGACGGGGGGTGACCGCCGCCGACTTCGGGATCCGCCACCACGGCGGCTACCTGGGACGCAAGGCACGCGGCGACGGCGACTGACCGACCCGATGAGGGCGCCCGCCCCGTGCGGGTCGCGGCGCCATCCCCCGGCCGGGATCAGTCCCCCGAGACGCCCGACAGGTCAATGGGCGGCAGGAAGTCGCAGTCGTTGGCCCCCAGGCAGGGGTCGTCGACGATCTCGGTGCCGCCGGTGGCGAAGTACCACGCCAGCACGTTCGACAGGTAGATCGCCGCATCCCACGGCTTCGACCCGTCGGGCGGCTCCACGCCGTGCATCCCGGTGGTCTTCGGGTAGGGCATCCGGAGCCCCGAGACGCCATCCCCGGAGGGGACCGTCGCCCGCAGGGGCTCCTCCGAGGGCGCCCCGGTGCCGTCCAGCCCGAAGTCGAGATCGTCGGGGTCGAACAGGGCCGGGTTGCCGTCGGCGTCGGTGTAGGGGCCGTACTCCTCGAGCCCGTGGAGCACCTCGCGAGCGATGAGCCACTGGTCGACGGTCATGCCGTAGCGGTCGTCGACCTCGTGGCGCTCCACCAGGCCGGCGGCCCGGGCGATCCCCAGCCCGCCGCTCACCGTGACCCCCTGGTCGCCGACGTTGGGCATGACCAGGACGTTGGCGGGCCGGCCCCCCAGTTCCTCGAACGGCTCGAGGAACCAGTGGGGCGCATACGCCACCGGGTCGCCGGGCTCCAGGGCCATCGAGGTCGCCATGGCCAGGCGCCGCAGGGCCGGGGTGCCGCGAATGTGTCCCGACCCGTGCGAGGCGGCCACGAGGGGTGATCCGGCCGGCATCGTGATCCCCTCGTAGATGGTGTCGTCCTGCCACGAGTCCAGCGAAGCCACCTGGGTGCCGTCGGCGTCGTAGAGGGTGATGACCAGGCGATCACCCAGGCCCTCGTTGTCGGGCACGCTGTAGGTCACGCCGATCTCCGGGCCCGTGTCCGGCATCCCGGTCAGCTCCCGCTTCTCGACGCCGCTGAGGGCGTCGGCCGGGATGGCCACCCGGAACCGGCCGTCCTCGGGAATGAAGCCCTCGCGCACCTCGCCGTTGTCCAGGTTTTCGACGACCACCCGGCCCCCGGCCGGCACGCTCGGCAGCGTCGCCACCGGCACGCTGTGCATCTCGAGGTAGCCGTTGACGTACTGGACGACCTGCAGGCCCCCGTCGTCGGTGGGCAGCCCCAGGATGAGCGGGGTGATCATCCGGCCGATGACCGCCGACACCACCCCGCCGAGGTCGCTGCGGACGGCCACGTCGAGCAGGCCCCCGCCGGGCACGACGGGGGAGAACGCCCGGACCTCGGGCATCACCGCGGCCGCCACCGCGCTGTTGATCCCGCCGAGCGAACCCCCGAAGACGTAGTAGTCCACGTCGGGCCCGCCCAGGTCGGCTGCGCCGTCGCCGTCCCAGTCGCAGCTCGTCACCGTGTCGATGACCGCCCCGTCGGGCTCCACCACGTCCATGGTCCCGGTCCCGCAGGTCTTCAGGGCCCGCACGAACTGCATCTGCTCGACGACGGCCTGGCGGACCGTGTCCCGGCTGTGGAAGGGGTCGGAGATCCACTGGTCGGCGCCGGAATCGGGGATGCCGTCGTTGTCCAGGTCGCGGGCCCGGGCATCCTTGATGTGGGTGTAGAAGGCCCCCAGCCCGAAGCCATCCAGCAAGGTCTCGACCAGCGGCTCGAGGTCGGCGTCCAGGGCGAAGCCGTGGCCCGGATAGTCGACGGCACAGCTCGCCATGCCCACCCGGTTGATGGCCCACCCGAACAGCAACATGTCCAGCCGGGACGTGGTGTGGCCGTGGCCGAACAGGACCACGTCCATGGGACCGTCATCGGCGGCCGCGTCCGGGATCAGGCAGGTGAACACGAGGCGCTCGGCCTCGACCCGCATGGTGCCGGCCACCGGGTCGAGCTGCCACCAGGCATCCGAGTCGTCGCCGAGGCCGTCCCGGTCCAGCAGCAGGTCCGGAGCGGTGAAGCTGCCGCCGACGATGGCCCCGCCATACTGGCCATAGGCCGCGCTCATCAGCTCGCCCTCGGGCCCATCGAACAGGCCCAGGCCCGCCAGGGAATCGATGAGCACGCTGCTCGGCAGGAGCTGCGGCGGGTAGTCGTCGAGGTCGTGCATCCGGGCGGCGGTGTCGATGCCCGGCGGAAACTGCGTGGCGAGGAAGGGCCAGGGCCCCTCTCCGTCGAAGCCCCGGCGGATGTCCACGAGGTCGCCGGTGACCCGCCCGGTCGAAAAGACCCAGGCGTAGGCGATGTCGTCGGCCGACAGCCCCCAGGCCGGCAGGGCGTCGAGTACCGGCCGGAGCGCCTCGGTCTGGCGCAGGTGGTGGACGTACTCCCAGGGCGAGCGCACCGGCTGGCCGTCCTCGCCGACGAGGCGCTCGGTCAGCACCATGGCGTACCGCCCCTCCTCCCGCAGCGGCACCACCGGGCGGACGATGAGGGTGTTCGTCTCCCGCTCGTAGAAGGTCAGCAGGTCGTCCCGGGGATCGCCGCCTCGCGGGTGGACGTTGGGCTGGTCCAGCACGCCGTCGTTGTCGGTGTCCTCTCCCCAGTCCAGGACCCCGTTGCCGTTGACGTCCTCGTCGGCCGACTCGAACATGATCGTCGGCATGTCGGCCCGCGGGTCGTTGGGGAAGTAGCGATCGGATCCCTCAATGTCGACGGGGTAGCGGCCATGCCCGACGTCCAGCTCCACCGGCTCCAGGTAGCGGGGCGAGGCCGGGTCCACGTCGATGAGGTAGAAGGCGTCATCGTCGAAGGCCTCATCCCGGTGGAAGTCGTTGGCCTGCCGGGCGAGGATCTCGTCGAGGTCGAGCGGCGCGTCGAAGGCGACGGTGATCGGGGCGTAGATCCCGAAGCCGGTCAGCTCGTCGAGCTTGGCGCGGGCCTCGGACTCGGCGACGGTGACCGCCTCCTGCGAGATGTTGACCCGCAACCCCGTCGGTGAGCTGCGGTCCACCCGCGTCGCCAGGTCGTTGGGGAAGGGGATCTCCGGCAGGGGCTCGGCGTCCCAGTCGACGACCACCGTCGGGCCGTCGCCCGGGGGCGTCCGGCGCAGGCCTTCGCCCGGAGGAGCACACGCCGGCAGGACCGCCGGCACGAGGAGGAACATGGAGAGGGGGCGCATCCCGGCAGTCTATGGCACCGACCCGGATCATGCCCGGTGAGCCGTCCCCCGGGTCTGCCACCGGATCGACCCGGGCGGGGGACGACAGGGAGCCGCCCTGCCCCCCGGCGGCTGGGCCTCCGGGGGCGCGCCCCACCCCCCGGGGATGCTGCCTCTGGAACGCACCAGCACCGAGGTCGTCTCCCTGGGCCGGCGCTCCATGTGGGGCGACCTCCACGCCCACACCGACCTCAGCCACGACGGGTGCTCCGACCCCGACGACGGCTGCGTAGCCGGTGGCGCCACACCCGCGGCCGGCGTCTTCGACGCAGCCGTCGAGGACGGGCTCGACTTCGCGGCGATCACCGACCACGCCGAGTGGATGACCTGGCAGTCGGTCGACGGGCTGTACACCGTCGACATCTGGGAGCGCGCCCAGGAACTCGTGGCCGAGGCCGAGGCCGAGGCCGAGGCCACGGGCAGCGGGTTCGTTCCCCTGCTCGGCTACGAGTGGACCAATGGCTCCTCCCGCCCCCTTCCCGCCGACGAGGGTGGCTACTGGCCCGGGGGGCACCGCAACGTGGTGTTCGAGGACACCTCCGTCTGCGCCGATGCCCGGATCGCCGGCAGCCCCTCGCCCGACACCCGCACCTGCACCAAGGCGGAAACCGGCAGCCTGATGACCGGCGGCAACGACCGCTACGCCGCCACCCGGGCCGAGCTGGTGCGCCAGGTCG
>RFKJ01000865.1 GCA_003694325.1 Deltaproteobacteria bacterium | reverse complement strand
GCCCCTGTCCGGCCGCCGCGACGCCGCCGGCCCAGAACCCGACCCACAGGTCGCTGACCAGGGCCAGGTCGACGGAAAACACCGGGGCCCCGTCGCCGGTGCGCCGCACCTGCAGGGGGCCGGCCCGCCCCAGCACCGCGGCCAGCTCCCCATCCGGCGACAGGGCCAGCGCGCCCGCCTCCGGCAACCCGGAGGCGTAGCGGCGGGTCCCCATGACCGGGTCGAAGGCCGACAGCTCCCCGTCCCGGGTCGCCACGTGCAGCTCCTCGCGACGCGGGTGCCAGGCGACCGCGACGACGCCGTCCACCGGCGGGCTGACGACGGCGTCCAGCGCGGGCTGTTCGTGCAGGTAGTGGGGATCCAGGCCGGTCACCGGTCCAGTCTATTGCAGCACCGCCCACGAGGCGCCCGGTGACCGCCCCGACACCCCGGGCCCCTCGGCCCGAATTGTAATCTCCCCGACCCGCGTGCCCGGAGCCCGTTCATGGCCCTGTTCCAATCGCGCCGGTCCCTCGTCCAGCGACTCGCCCGGTCCGACTGGAAGACGACCGAGGAGCGCGACCTGCTCATCGAAGCCGCGAGAAAGGTGAACCTCCGCGCCGCCGAGGTGGCGCCGCTGATGACCCACGCCGACACCGCCATCCGGCAGCTCGCACGGGAGCGGTTCACCGCCACGGCCGACAGCGGTGCCGTCCGCAAGCTGCTCGCCGACGCCGCCACCCGCCCGCCCCACCTCCGGGGCTTCGTCATGCGGGTGGTCAGCCGGATGTCCGCCGAGGTGATCGACCCGGTGCTCGACGAACTGGTCGGCTCGACCGAGAGCCGCCAGCGGCGGATGGGCTGGGAGATCGCCCTGGCGATCCAGGGACCGGCCCGGGTCTCCTGGCTGCGCCGCGCCGCCGCCGAGGCCGACGAGGCCACCCGGCTCAAGGCGCTCCAGCAGCTCGTGGACGAGGGCCAGCTCAAGGACCTCGGCCCGCTGATCGACGCCGTTCGCTCCGAGGACATCCAGGTCGCAACCTTCGCCGTGTCGACCCTGGCCGGGTTCGATGGCGACGTCGTCACCGAGGTCATGATCGAGCGCTTCGCCCACGGCGCCGGGCCCGTCCGCGAAAAGGCCGCCGAGTGGCTGCGGGCCGCGGCCGCCCGCAACCCGCAGGCGATGACCGGCCCGCTGCTGGACCTCCTCGGCGAGGGAGAGGACAGCACGCGGCGTCTCTGCGTGGAGATCCTGCTGCAGACCGGCAGGCCGGAGGAGGTCCTGCTGACCATCCTCCACTACGCCAAGGACCTGGTCGGATGGCTGCGCACGCGGATCCTGGACACCCTGCAGACCTTCGGCGACGAGGTCCTGCGGCCCGCCGTCCAGCTCCTGCAGCACGAGGACGAGGCGATCCGCACCAACGCCCTCGTCCTGGCCGAGCGCTTCGATGATCCCCGCCTGGTCGGCCCGGTCTGCCGCCTGCTGCAGGACGACGACTGGTGGCTGCGCATCACCGCCTGCGACACCCTGGGCCGACTGGGCGACCCCCGGGCCGTCCCCTACCTGGTCAAGGCCCTCGACGACGATGACACCCGGTGGGCGGCCATCGACGCCATGGGACGCATCGGCGATCCCTCTGCCCTCAAGCCGCTCACCCGGCTGCTCCGCGACCCCCGCGAGGAGGTGCGGCTGGAGGTCGTCACCGCCATCGGTCACTTCAGCGATCGCCGGCTGCCGGGCCTGCTACGGCAGGTCCGGGAACGCGATCCCTCCACCGCGGTCCGCAATCGCGCCGCCGAGATCATGCGCCAGCTCTCCGAGCGGCTCGAACTCACCGTGGAGGATGGCGTCGAGGGCGCCGCCGCCGTCCGGTCCAGCGCCCTGCAACGCCCGCTGGACAAGCTGCTCGCCTTCGCCCGGGAGCAGGGGGCCAGCGACATCCACGTCACCGTGGGCGAGCCGCCCATGGTCCGCAACCACGGCGTCCTCCAGCGCCTGGAGGGCTGGCCGAGCCTGGACGCCGACCAGACCGAGCGGGTGCTGTTCGAGGTGCTCAGCGAGCGGCAGGCGGCCGCCGCCCGGCAGGCCGGCGAGCTGGACCTCTGCCACACCATCCCCAACGTCGGCCGATACCGCACCAACCTGTACCGCCAGCGAAAGGGCTGGTGCGCCGCCTTCCGGGTGATCCCCAACGTCCCCCCGACCTTCGGGCAGCTCCGGATCCCCCCGCGGCTCACCGAGCTGCTCGACTACCACCAGGGGATCATCGTGGTCAGCGGCCCGGCCGGCAGCGGAAAGTCCACCACCCTGGCCGCGCTGATCAACCTCATCAACGAGACCAGGCCGGTTCACATCATCACGCTGGAAGACCCCATCGAGTTCGTCCACCCGGTGAAGGTGGCCCTGGTCAACCAGCGCGAGGTCGGCACCCACACCGACAGCTTCGCCCGCGCCCTCCGGGGAGCCCTGCGAGAGGACCCCGACGTCATCATGGTCGGCGACATGCGGGACACCGAGACGGTGCGGATGGCCCTGGAGGCCGCCGAGACCGGGCACCTCGTCATCGCCACCATGCACACCACCAGCGCCATCCAGACCGTCGAGCGCCTCGTCAAGGCCTTTCCTCCCGATGAGCAGCCCCAGGTCCGCATGTCGCTGTCCGAGGCCCTCAAGTTCGTGGTCTGCCAGAGCCTCGTCCCCCGCTCGGACGGGCAGGGGCGGGTCGCCGTCTTCGAGGTGCTCAAGGGAACGCTGTCGGTGGGCAACCTCATCCGGGACAACAAGACCTACCAGATCCACAGCCAGATGCAGATCGGCCGCCGGTTCGGGATGCAGACCCGGGACATGGCCCTCATGGACCTCGTCGAGGCCGAGCTGGTGAGCCCGGAGGACGCCTGGCGCCTGGCCGACCAGCCGGCGGCCTTCGAACCCCTGTGCAGCCCGCGCTTCCTGGCCGAGATGCACTTCGTGCCCACCGAGGAGACTTCGGCATGAGCGACCCGAAGCGGCCCGCACGCCCACCCGGCCGGACGCCCAACCCCATCGATCGCTTCCTCAAGCTGATGAACGATCGCGGCGCCAGCGACCTGCACCTGTCGGTCGGTCGCCCCCCGATCTTCCGGCTGTCCGGCCGCCTGGATCCCATCCGGTACCGGGTGCTGGCCGACTCCGACTTCGTCCGGTTCATGCAGCCGATCACCCCGCCACACCTGTGGGAGTCGTTCCTCGCCCACGGCGACGCCGACTACGCCTACGAGGTGCCCGGCCTGGCCCGCTTCCGGGTCAACATGTTCAAGCAGGAGCGGGGCATGGGGGCGGTGTTCCGGATCATCCCCACCCGGATCATGACCCTCGACCAGCTCGGCCTGCCGCGCAGCATCCGCACGCTGGTGGGCCTGGACCAGGGCCTCGTCCTGGTCACCGGGCCCACCGGTTCCGGCAAGTCGACCACCCTGGCCGCCATCATCCACGAGATGAACCTGACGCGGCCCATGCACTTCGTCACCATCGAAGACCCCATCGAGTTCGTCCACGAAAACCGCAAGGCGCTGGTCAGCCAGCGGGAGGTCGGCCCGGACACCCGCGACTTCCGCGCTGCGCTCAAGGCCGCCGTCCGCGAGGATCCCGACTGCATCCTGGTGGGAGAGATGCGCGACCTCGAGACCATCGAGATGGCGCTCAACGCCGCCGAGACCGGGCTGCTGGTCTTCGGCACGCTGCACACCAACTCCGCCGCCAAGACCATCGACCGGATCATCAACGTCTTCCCCACCGACCGCCAGGAAGGGGTCCGCGGGATCCTCAGCAGCGTCACCCAGGGCGTCCTGGCCCAGCAGCTCCTGCGGCGCAAGGGTGGCGGACGGGTGGCGGCCGTCGAGGTGATGTTCGGGACACCGAGCCTCTCCTCCCTGATCCGCGAGGGCAAGACCCACCAGATCCCCGGCTACATCAGCCAGAACCGCAAGCGGGGCATGATCCCGATGGACGCCAGCCTGCGCGACCTCGTCGAGCGCGACCTCGTCGAACCGGAGGCGGCGCTCGAGAAGGCCCTCGACAAGGACGAGATGCGGAAGTGGCTGAGAGAGCGGGGAGTCCACGTCGCCGACGAGGAGGAGGAGGGCTGACCGGGTGGCGGGTCGCGGCTTGCCAGCCCCCCACCCGCACAGCTAAGGCGCCGGCTGCCGCATCCTGCGCCCCGAGGAGCCCATGCCCGCCAACCCCGCCATCCCCCGCGATCGGGTCCACGCCCTGGCCGAGGCCTGCGCCGACGAGGGCGAGGCCTTCCAGTCGACGGCCGCCCGCCTCGTCAAGCAGCAACGCCGCCTGTCCCGGTACATCGAGAAGAACGTCGAGCACCTCGGCCCGCTGCCGGCACAGGTGGCGCTGTACATGCTGACCGTCACCATGCGGATCTTCGAGCAGGTCGGCGGGCGGATGCGCAAGGCCAGCGGCCGGGACCTCGACCGGGCCGCCGCGCGCATCGCGGCGGTGACCGACGCGCTGCTCCCCGCCGATTCCGGTTTCCCCGAGCGCGCCAGGGCCGTGGAGTGGCGCGCGCAGCCCCACATCCTCGACGAGATCCTGTGGGCGCTGTACGAGCGGGACGACGACGAGAAGCGGGAGGGCGAGGTCGACCTCGAGGACGGGCAGTCGGCGCTCGTCTACCTCGTCCTGTGGCTCGCCGTCGAAGCGCTGGACGCCAACTGGTCGCCGCCCCCCGACTTCACCGGCTGAGCCGCTCGGCGCGGCCGGCGACCACGCCCGCTCTCCGGCCGGATCACCGCGGGCAACACCGCCGGGATCACCACCGGGCGCCCTCCAGGGCGACGCTGTAGCCGTCGCAGTCGGCCCCCATGGGGAGGCCCACGGTGGTCCGAGCGCGCCCGTGGGGCGGGATCTCCCGCAACTCGGCAACCCAGGTGTCGTCGCAGCGGATCCCGACCTGGGCGGCCGCGATGGTCCGGGGGGCCCGGTTCTCGGCCCGGACCTCGACCTCGATGCGGCCATCCTGCCACCGGGTCGCGGTGGCCTCGATGT
>RFKJ01000074.1 GCA_003694325.1 Deltaproteobacteria bacterium | reverse complement strand
CGCCGACGGCGGAGGACCCACGCCGCCCAGAGAGGAGCGTCCATGCTGCGCACGGCCCTGTCCGCCATCCTCGTCAGCCTCAGCCTGTCGACCCCCACCGCAGCGGCCGCCGAGAGCCGATCGATGTGCGTCTACGATCCGGCGGGGCGCACCGGTTTCATCTTCAAGCTCATGGAGGGGTGGGCCATCCAGGCCAGCGCCTGGGGCGCCACGGTCGAGTTGAAGCCGTACACCGACGAGGCGACCGCGGTCAACGACTTCACCGCCGGTCGCTGCGACGGGGTGGCGGCATCGGGGGTGCGGCTGCAGCGCTACAACAAGAGCGCCTACACCGTCGAGGCCGTGGGGGCCATCCCGACCTACGACCTGCTCAAGCCGGTGCTGACCACCCTGCAGACCAACCCGGCCTACGCACCGATGTTCGATGCCGGTGACTACGAGACCATCGGCATCTACCCCCTCGGCGCGGTCTACGTGTTCACCCGCGATCGCAGCCGCGACGAGCTGAAGGACTACGCCGGCGCCCGGGTGGCCACCCTGGACTACGATCAGGCGAGCGCCGTCGCGGTCGAGGGCATGGGCGCCGTCAAGGTCCCTGCCGACCTCGCCACCCTCGGCCCGATGTTCAACAACGGCGAGATCGACGTCTGCTTCCTGCCCGCCACCGCCTACACCCCCTTCGAGCTGTGGCACGGCCTGGGAGAGGACGGCGGCATCATCACCTCGCCGCTGCTGCAGGTCACCCTGCAGCTCATGGTGCATGACGGGCGGTTCCCCGACGGCTTCGGCACCGCCTCCCGGCGGTTCGTCGCCGGGGACTTCGAGTCGGCCATGAAGTCGGTCCGAGCCGCCGAGGCCGAGATCCCCGAGCGGTACTGGATCCGTCCCACCCCCGCCGCCCAGGCCGAACTGGACAGCTACTTCCAGCGGATGCGCCTGATCCTGCGCGACGAGCGCCACGCCTACGACGGGCGGGTCCTCTCCCTGCTGAAGAAGGCCCGGTGCAACGCGGACCCCAGCCGCGCCGAGTGCGCGCAGAACCTCGAGTAGCCGGCCCCCGTGTCCGACGCATCGCCCCCTGCCCGCTGGCTGCACCGCGCGGTGGCCGCGGCGTTGTTCGTGGTGCTGGCCACGATCCTGCTCCAGCAGACCGCCGACAAGATCGATGCCCGACTGGTCCAGCTCGGCGACGTGCTGTTTCCCGGCTACGCCCTGGAGCTGCGCCAGGACCCCACGCCGCCGGCCTGCGATCTCGAGCAGGCCCGCGCCGGGCTGGACACCTGTGTCGAGGACGCGCCGACACCGTCGACGCCCCCGGGGGATGACCCCTTCGGCACGGCGCCGGGGGATGACCCCTTCGGCACGGCGGACGGTGAGGCCCGCCCGGTGTCCTGTGCCGCCGCCCGAGCCCTGGCGGAGCAGTGCGCGGCGGAACACGACGCCTACGACGCCGCGGTACAGCGTCTCTCCGGCGCGGTGCGCCTGTACCGGGCGGTCGAGCTGTTCTTCCGAGACCTCGCCCGGTTCGCCTACGGTGCGCACCTGCTGTCCATCGTCCTGCTGCTGGGGGGGATGCAGGCGACCAGCCTGCGGGCGCACATCGCCCTGCGTCCGGTCCGGCGGCGGACCGAGCACCGGGTCAGCCAGCTCGCCCAGCTTCTGGCCCACGCCCTGCTCGCCGCGTCGGCGTGGGCCGACTGGCGGGTGCAGACCGGCTTGCGCATCGATGTCGAGCACCCCGAGATCCCGCTCATCTGGGCCGTGGGGTTCGGACTGCTGGTCGTCGGCAACCTGGTCCACCTGCTGCGCCCCCCGCCCGGGCTCCCCCCCGGCGGCCGGATCGGCACGGCCCTGCTGACCATTCCGCTGTTCGCCTGGATGGCGATCCTCAGCGGCGCCTGGTTCCTGCTCGTCGAGGGTCACCCCAGCGGGCAGGCGATCACCCTCCACAAGTTCGCCCAGATCCCGTCGATCTACCTGGCCGTCGCCCTCTACGTCTGGGCGGGGATGCTGCTGGAGCGGACCCACCTCACCGCCCGCGTCTTCGACCTCGTCCGGCCCCTGCGCCTGCCGGTGGCGCTGCTGGCCTGGGTCGTCGTGGTCGCCGCGGCGCTGCCCACCGCCTACAGCGGCGCGTCGGGCATCTTCGTCATCGCCGCCGGCTCGGTGATCTTCGCCGAGCTGCGCAAGGCCGGGGCGACCACCCAGCAGGCCCGCATGGTCACGGCCATGTCCGGCAGCCTCGGGGTGGTCCTGCGGCCCTGCCTGGTCGTGGTGCTGATCTCGACCCTCAACAAGCAGGTCACCACCGACCAGCTCTACGGCAGCGGGCTGCTGGTGTTCGGGCTGACGGCCCTGATCTTCCTGACCGTCCTGTGGGTGGTCTACCGCCCCGCCCTCCGCCCCGCTCCGGCCGAGGGCTGGCAGCAGGCGACCCGCCGGGCCGGCGCCGCCCTGGTGCCCTACGTCGCCATCGGCGTCGCCGTCGTCGCCATCTACGCGCTGCTCCTCGACGCGCCCCTCAACGAGCGCTCCGCCCCCTGGATCCTGCCGATCCTGCTGTTGATCATGCTGGCTTGGGAGCGCCGGGCCCGCCGCGGCGGAACCCGGGCCCGTCCCCTCCGCCAGGAGCTGGTGCAGGCCACCGAGACCACCGGAGAGCACATCGGCGCCCTGCTGTTCCTGATGGCTGCCACCGTCGGGGTCGGCGCGGTGGTCGAGCGCTCCGAGGTCATGGCCATGCTGCCGCAGTCCTTCGGCAGCCGCCCCATGACCATGGCCGTCCTGGTCCTGGTCATGGTCATCGTGGGCATGACCATGGACGCCATGGGGGCGGTGATCCTGGTGAGCGTCACCGTCGCCGACATCGCCTACCGCAACGGGATCGACCCGATCCACTTCTGGATGATGGTCCTGGTGGGCTTCGAGCTGGGATACCTGACCCCACCGGTCGCCCTCAACCACCTGCTGACCCGGCAGGTGGTCGGCGAGGAGGCCGACGTCGTCGCCCGGCCCGGCGACGGCTTCTGGACCCGCCACGAGCACCTGCTGCTGCCGATGGTTGTCATGGGCATCTCCCTGCTGGTGGTCGCCTTCCTCCCGTTCGCCTGGACCTGACCGATGCCGGACGGCACTCCCCGACCTCGGCTCCTCCGCCGCATCGTGGTGGCCACCGACCTCGGTGCTGGCAGCCACGAGCTGCTGGCCCACGGGCTCCGGCTGGCGCTGGACGCCCGGGCCCGCCTGTGCGTGATCCACGCCGACCCCGACGCGGGCGGGCGCCCCACCTGGGCCGTG
>RFKJ01000864.1 GCA_003694325.1 Deltaproteobacteria bacterium | reverse complement strand
GGCACGTCCCCGCCGCCCAGCACCGCAGTACCCTGCCGCCCGGCCCGGCCCTGGTCCCGCCCCGGGAGGCGCTCCGCCAGGCGGCCCGGGTCACCGGGATGCCCGTGCGGCGGCTGCTGACCGCCCGTATCGGCCGCAGCGGGAACCCCGAGCGCTGGGTCGCCATGTGGTGGCTGACCGAGGCCGCCGGCCTGTCGAAGTCCGAGGTCGCCCGCATGGCCAACACCTCGGTGCCCACCGTCAGCCGGAGCTGTGCCCGGGTCGTCCGGGCCACCGACGGCGCGGTCTACCGGTGGCGGGAGCGCCTGGTCGCCACCTGGCGGGCCACCGAAGACGAGGGGCTCGCCGCCGCCAAGTAGCTCCGGCTACCAGTCCACCGCCGGCAGCCGGATCGGGGCGAGAGGCGTGCGCTGTTCGGCCACCTGAACCTGCACCCGGTCCGAGGCCCCGGCCCGCCGCAGCGCCCCGGTCGCCGCCGCCAGGGCCCGGGCCGGCTGGTTGTTCTCGTCGCTGAGGTGGGCCAGCACGAGGTGCCGCAGCGACTCGCCGAGACCCCGCTCCAGCAGCTCGCCGGCCTGGTCGTTGCTCAGGTGCCCGTGGCTGCTGCGGATCCGCTGCTTGAGGTGCCAGGGGTAGGCCCCCCCCATGAGCAGCTCGAAGTCGTGGTTGAACTCCAAAACGGCGATGGACAGGCTGCGCAGCTTGTCCTGGACCAGGGTGGTGGGTCGCCCCAGGTCGGTGATCACCCCGACCTGGTGGCCCCCCAACTGCACCCGCCAGGCCACCGGGTCGGCGACGTCGTGGGGCACGCTGAACGGATCGAGCCGCAGGTGCTTGAGTTCCACCACCCCCCCGGCCGAGACCAGCTCGACGGCGGCGGGTGTCGTCCGGTCGCGGAGGGCGTCGCGGGTCCCGCGGGTCATCAAGAAGGGCACCCAGCGGCCGAGCCGCTTGTGGAGCCGATCGCAGAGCACCCGGGCGCCCCCGACGTGGTCGCCGTGCTCGTGGGTGACCAGGACGGCATCGATGGGGGCGTCGCCCAGGCCCAGGCGGTCCAGGCGCGCCAGCACCTGCTTCGCGGAGATGCCGCAGTCGACGAGGACCCCGGCGTGGCCGTCCCCGATGTAGGTGCAATTGCCGCTGCTGCCGCTGGCCAGGACGGCGACCTGGACGTCGCGGGAGAAAAGGGTCGCCATGCGGCCGGCTAACCCGGTGCCCCGGTCATCCGCAGCCGCCGATGCCGCCCGACCCGGCTCCGAGGCCGGCCCCCCGGGGGGCGGGCGCGCCTCGGGTGTCCCGACCCCCGCCCGCACGGACGAAGTGGTCGTCGGAAACCGGTTGCGGGTCGCCTGGCTGGATGGCATTCATGCAGCCCATGGAACACCTCGCCCTCGATCTCCTCACCGAACTGGGCGTCGCCGTGGTATTTGCAGCGGCAGCGGGTCTGCTGATCCGCTGACCCCCGCCCGGAGACCCCATGCTGGCGCTCGTGCTGACCCTGGGCCTGGCCCTCGCCCAGGAACCGGCGGAGGACTCCTCCGCCGCCCGACCGACCCTTCCCGCCATCGAGCTGGTCGCCCCCTCGACCACCCTGACCCGGGACGTGCCGCTGATGCGGTGGCCGGACAGCGACGTCGAGGTCACCCGCCTGCCCGCGGGGACCGAGGTCGAGGTGGTCTACCGCGAAGGCGACCGGGTCCGCGTCCGCAAGGACCTGGATTTCGGGTGGGTCCCCGCCGACGCCATCGGCACGCCGACCCCGGCGGCGCCGCCGGACCGCGCCGCCACGGACGCGCCGGAGCCGCCCTCCTCCGGCACGGACGCCGACGGCTCGGCTCCCAGCGCCGGCTGAGCCACACCGCGGTGCTCAGAGCAGCGACTCGGGCACCCGCCACACGGTGTAGCCCCGCAGCTCGCCGCCACCGTCCCCGGCGCGCTCCATGCGCCAGGCCACGACCACCTCGGGACCCGGCAGGGCGTCGGCATCGACCAGCAGCACCTCGCAGACGAGTGCCGGGCGCCCCAGGGCGTTGACCCCGACGAGCTGGTCGCCGTCCAGGAGCTGGATCACCGGTCCCTTGGCCGAGGCCATGACCCGAGCGGTCAGCTCGCGTGTGCCCACGGTCAACCGGCTCTCCGGGCGGGTGACGCAGCTCTCGCCGACGGCGGCCCAGGCGTCGAGGTCGTCGGGGAGGATGATGGGCGCCAGGCTCTCCAGGGGCCGCAACCCGGGACGACCCGGCTGGTCGGGGAGCCCGACGACCAGTTCCCCCTTGCGCCACCAGGCCCGCAGCCCGACGTCGGCGACGTCAGCCGCCGGCAGCAGGGGAGCCGCGGCGCGAGCGCTGAGCGCCAGGGCGCCGAACGTCAAGGCGCTGAACGCCAGGGCGGGCAGGGAGAGGCGGATGGGTCACTCCGGGCAAGGTGCGGGTCGGGGGATCGGCGTGTCCCTGCCAACCCCGGACCGGCCGGAGGCTTCCAGCGACACGCCGCCGGGCAGGCCCCACGTTACCTCGTCGGCGATGTCCGTCACCGCTCCGGACCCCGGTTCCGCCCCCCTGCTCCGGCCGATCGCCACCGTCGGCCGGTTCGCCGGCTTCACCGGCGCGGTGCTGCGTCGGGCCCTGACCCGACCGCGGTTCGTCTCGGCCACTCTGAGCCACTGCTGGACCACCACCATGCGCTGCCTGCTCCCGGTGGTGGCGGTGACCGCCCCCTTCGGGATGGTGATGAGCCTGCAGGGGCTCGAGATCTTCGACCTGTTCGGCGCCCAGCGGCTGTTGTCGGGGCTGGTCAGCGTCGCCGTGCTCCGCGAGCTGTCCCCCGTCCTGGCCAGCGTCCTGGTCGCCGCCCAGGGGGGATCGAGCTGCGCGGCGGAGCTCGGCTCGATGCGGATCAAGGAGGAGCTGGACGCCACCGAGGTCATGGCCGTCGACAGCGTCCGCTTCCACGTCGTCCCGCGCGTGCTGGCCCTGACCCTCGCCACGCCCCTGCTCAACGTCGCCGGGTCGGCAGCAGGGATCGTCGG
This sequence comes from Deltaproteobacteria bacterium, assembly GCA_003694325.1. Classification (GTDB taxonomy): domain Bacteria; phylum Myxococcota_A; class UBA796; order UBA796; family UBA2385; genus J125. The sequence continues at coordinate 1,141 of RFKJ01000864.1, read as the reverse complement.
CGGCTACGTGACGGCGGTCCTGCTCAAGGGGGAGCCGTCCGGCACCTACATCGCCGAGATGTGGGGGCTGTGCGGGCCCGCCGACGTGTGGGGGGGACTGGTCAAGACGGCCGTCTTCGGCCTCACCATCGGCCTGGTGGCCACCTGGCACGGGTTCCACGCCCGAGGCGGGGCCGCCGGCGTGGGCCGGGCGGTCAATGACACCGTCGTCCACAGCGTCGTGGCGTTCATCGTCCTCAACTACCTGCTGACCTCTGCCCTGTTCGGATCGGCCGGAGCGGCCATGGGGGCGGGATGATCGCCCTGCTCACCCGCACCGGGGACCTGGCGTGGTTCGTCTACGACTTCGTCCGGGCCGCCCTCCGCCACCGCCCGCCCCCCGGTCGGGCGATGGAGGAGGCGTGGCGGATCGGGTTCAAGAGCCTGCCCATCCTGCTGATCATCAGCAGCTTCGTGGGGACCAACCTCGCCCTGCAGGGCTACGCCGCCATGCGCCCCCTTGGCGGGGGACGGCTGGTGGGGCTGTTCGTCGCCCTCGCCGGCGCCCGGGAGCTGGCGCCGATCATCGCCGCCTCGATGGTGGCGGCCAAGGCCGGCACCGAGATGGCCAGCCAGATCGGCGTCATGCGCATCCGTGAACAGATCGACGCGCTGGAGGTGATGGCGGTGAACCCCTACGCCCACCTGGTCACCCCCCGGCTGCTCGGCATCAGCCTGGTGCTGCCCGCCCTCACCATCCTGAGCATCTTCCTGATGATCGCCTCCGGCTACCTGGTGGCCGTCCACCAGCTCGATCTCAACGGCGAGGTCTTCCTGCGATTCGCCGCCACCGGCATCGCGCCGATGGACTTCGTCTACGGGATGCTCAAGGCGGTGTTCTTCGGGGTCGTGATCTGCGTGGTGAGCTGCTACTTCGGCTTCACCTGCACCGCCGGTCCCCAGGGCGTGGGCCGGGCGACGAACCGGGCCGTCGTGGTCAGCGCCGTGGTCTGCGTCGTCTGCAACTACTTCATCAGCGAGCTGCTGTACGGGGGGATCTCGTTTTGAGCACTCCCCTGCCGCCCCGAACCCCTCACCCGGGCTCCGCCCCCGCGGGGGACGCGGCGCCGGTCATCCGGATCGAGGGCGTGCACAAGGCCTT
>RFKJ01000863.1 GCA_003694325.1 Deltaproteobacteria bacterium | reverse complement strand
GGGTTGACCCGGATCCGGCGCCACCCCGAGGTGGTGGCCACCCCCGACTTCACGCCCCTGTGGGCGGTCGTCGGGACGGACGGCGGGCTGGCGGTCGCCGACAGCGAGAACCGGATCTGGACGAGGGCATCCGGTTCCTCGACGTGGACCCGGACCTCGGTGGTGATGCCGGTCGTTCGCTCGATATTCCGTGACCGGGCGACCGGCTGGCCGGCGTTCACCGACGGGGAAGGAGGCGTGGTCGCCTGCGACCCGGCCGCGGCCCGCTGCGTGTCGCGGTCCGTCGGGCAGGTCGGTGCGGTGACGGTTCCATCGCCGGCCCGCGGGTGGGAGGTGCGCATCGACACCCTCCTCCTCGACGGGGAGCGGATCGCCACCCTGCCGGCCCCGGTGAACGAGATCCGTCCCCAGGGGGACACGCTGTGGGTGTTGACCCGCGGGGCGGGCCTCTATCGCCTGCGCCGCACGCCGCTGACCGCGGTGGCGGGGCCCGGGGAGGGCCTCCACAACGTCCAGAACCTGTGGTGGGACGAGGCGGCGGGGGTGCTGTGGGCCCTCGACGAGCGGAGCGGGCCGTGGGTGGCGGTCGGGGATGCGGGGTCGGTCGAACCCCCGCCCCCCCCGCCGGACGCCTTTGTCGACGAGTGTCCGGTCTGGAGTCGTCGCTACTTCAGCGATCCGGAGGCCGGCCGGTGGTTGTCCTGCGGCTCGGCGCTGCTCCGGTGGTCCGATGGGGGCTGGGTGCTCGACGCGCCGGAAGGCCGCTGGGGTGACGGTCGGGCATGGTTCACCGGGCGGGGCATGATGATGGCCAGCCTGCCCGGCGGGCTGTGGTGGAAGGCCGATGGACGCTGGCGCCTGCTGAACGGACGGGGCCGGCCCCCCGCCGACATCGTGACGCTGGTGGAGCGGCCCGATGGCACGATTCTGCTGGGCGGTACCGGCGGCTTCTGGCGGCTGGCGCCGGGCGCCGACGAGGCGGAGTTCGTCGATGTCCGGCCGGCGCTGGGCGACGTGCGGGACCTCCGGGTCGACGGCCCGTGGCTGTGGGTGTCCACCGTGTCCTCCGGTCTCTGTGCGCTGCCCGTGGCCGACCCCGGGGCGACCGCGCCGCGGTGCGTGGGCAGGCCGCCGCAGGGGTCCCGCACCATCCACGCGTCGATCCGCGACGGCCGGGGGCGGACCTGGCTGTCCAGCAACGGGGGCGTCGGGGTGGTCCGCACCGCGGCGCTGACCCGGTTCGCCGAGGGGGGAGACCCGCCGGCGGTGCTGTGGCTCGACGAGGACGACGGCATGTCCGACCGCGAAGCCAACGGATTTCGCGGCGATGGCGTGGTCCGTCTCCCCGACGGCCGGATCGCCTTCGCCACGCAGAACGGGGTCACCATCGCCGACCCGTCGCGGTTGCGGTTGCCGCCTGCCCCGGAGGTCTACGTCGCCGCCGTCGAGATGGCCGACGCCCGGTGGGTGGAACCGGCGACCTTGTCCCTGCCCGCGGAACACCCGGCGTTGCTCATCCGGTGGAGCACCGGGGCCACTCCCTGGGCGGAGCAGGTGGAGACCCGCTATCGATTCGGGGTGGACCAGCCCTGGTCGACCCCGTCCCGGTCGCACACCATCGGGCTCAACCACCTGCCGCCGGGTACCCACCGGCTGGAGCTGCAGGGTCGGCTCAGCGGTGGGTGGGGCCCGGTGGCCACCCTGGTCGTGCACCGCGCGCCCACGTTGCAGGAACGGACCTGGTTTCCCCTGGCGTTGGCGGTCATCGGGGCCATCGGGGTCGGCGCCGGCCTCCTGGCCTGGGGAATGGGCAAGGAGCGGGTGCGGCGGAGGCTGCAGCGCACGGTGGCCGAGCGGACGCAGGAGCTGGCGGTTCGCAACGACGACCTGGCCCGACTGGTCGATGCCCTGGAACACGAACGCCGCTCCCTGGCCATCAGCAACGACACCCTCGTCCAGCAGAGCGCGTCCCTGCGGCGACAGGGGGAATTGCTCGCCCGCCAGGCCGATGAACTGCGGCAGCTCGACCGGCTCAAGCGCCAGCTCATCGCCAACGTGTCGCACGAGCTGCGCACCCCGTTGTCGCTGGTGATCGCCCCCCTGGCGACCCTCCGGCAGCACGAGGCGGACGATCCGCGCCACCGCCAGCTCGTCGACCTCGCCCTGGACCAGGCCCAGCGACTGCAGGATCTCATCGAGCAGCTCTTCGAGCTGTCCAGGGTTCAGGCCGGCGGGGTTCGGCTGCGGGTGCACCGGGCCGATCTCCGCGAGGTGATGCAGCGGGTGTTCGACGCCTTCCAGGAGCGGGGCGACCAGGCGGGCGTGGGCCTGGACCTGGAGCTGCCGGCCGAGCCGGCCCCGGCCTGGGTCGATCCGGCCGTGATCGAACGGTGCGTCAGCAACCTCGTGAGCAACGCGCTGCGCTTCGCGCCGGCCGGGACGGCGGTCCGGGGACGGCTGTCCTCCACCGACGACCACGTGTACATCGACATCATCGATGAAGGGCCGGGGGTGCGGCCCGACGAGCGGGAGCGGATCTTCGAGCGCTTCTTCGAGGGAAGCAGCCCGGGCCAGCGGGGGACGAGTGGCGCGGGGCTGGGGCTGGCCATCGTGCGGGAGCTGGTCGAACTGCACGGCGGGGACGTCCACGTCATCGACAGCGGGGTGGGCGGCTGCTTCCGCATCACGCTGCCCACCGGGACCGCCCACCTGGACGTGGACGAGGTGGACCTGTCGGGACCGGACGAGGCCGGCACCCCCGTCGCCGACGACCTGGCGGGGGATGGCCCGGCCGAGGGCTCCGTGGTCACCGATCCCCGCCAGCCGGACGCCCGGGCGCGGCTGCTGCTGGTCGAGGACCACGAGGAGATGGCCCGGTTCCTGGTCGACTGCCTGGAGGAGACCTTCGTCGTGCTTCGGGCGCGGAACGGCCGCGAGGCGCTGGAGCTGCTGGCGGGCCGGTCGGTCGACATCGTGATCACCGACATCATGATGCCGGTCATGGACGGGCTGGAGCTGGTCTCCGCGATCCGCGAGGACCCATATCTCGCCCGCCTGCCGGTCATCATCATCTCGGCGCGCCAGGAGGTCGAGGACCGGGTCGAGGGGTTGGAGCTGGCGGACGACTACCTGGCCAAGCCCTTCCACGTGCAGGAGCTGGTCGCCCGTGCCCGGGCCATCATGCGGCGGGTCCTCGACGGCCCGGGCGATGGGGCGGAGGAGACCGGGAGCGTTCCGCCGGTGGGCGCGTTCGAGCAGCGTCTCCTCGACGCGGCCCGCCCTCGCCTGGGCGAGGCCGGCTTCGGCGTGGCCGAGCTCGCCCGGGTGCTGGCCATGAGCCCCCGCACCTTGCAGCGCCGGATGCAGGAGGAGGGGCTTCCGTCGCCCTCGGCGTGGTTGCGCACCCTTCGGCTGCGGCGCGGGCGGCAGATGATCGCCTCGGGGGGCTACGACACGGTGGGGGAGGTGGCCAACGCCGTGGGGCTGGCCCGGGGGTACTTCACCCGGTTGTACGCGGCGGAGTTCGGCGTGTCTCCGGGCCAGGAGCTGCGTCGCCGCCGCGACGGGTGACCGGCGGAGCCGGGGGCACGGAGGCGACCCCGGCCGGCGGCGATCGATGCGCGTCCTGCCCGCCCGGGTCAGGGCTGCCGGGCGCCGGCCTGGTCGAGCAGGGCGCGGAGGGCGTCCTTGTTGGCGTCGTCGGCGAGGTCGTGCTCGGTGAGGTTGATGACCCCCACCACCATGTTGTCACCGTCGAGGACGTAGACATCCCGCCAGGTGGCGTCCCACAGGCCCCAGGCGTCGACCTCGGCCGTGTCCTGCAGCCAGGGCAGGCTGCTGACCTCGGCGATGAGGTCGTTGCCGCTCTCCTCGCCCACCGCGTTGATGCCGGCGATCGACAGGGTGGCGGGATCGTACTCGGCGAGGATGTCTTCGAGGTAGCCGAACTGGCTACGACAGTAGCTTCACGTCGAGTGACCGAAGTACCAGGCGCTGGCCTGGTCGAGCTTGTCGCGGGGGGACACCTCCAGCATGTAGCTGGGGGACGCGGGGTTGACGTCGACGAGAACGAAGTCGGGGGGCTGCTCGCCGGCCGGAACTCCGGGGTCGGAGGTGCAGGCCAGCGAGAGGGCGACGAAGGTCAGCATGAATCCTCCATGGCGACAGCCTACTCCGCCCGCGGGGGAGTCGGCCATGCCCCCCATGCCCGGGGGGCAGGCGCCCGGGGGGCAGGCGCCCGGGGGAGAGGTCCGCGCGACCCGTCAGGCGGCGCAGACGGGGGGCTTGCGGCCGATCCAGGGGGCTGCCTGCTCGAGCTGGGATGCCACGCGGATCAGGAGATCCTCGCGCCCCATGGCCGCGGCGAGCTGCACGCCGATGGGCAGCCCGGCGTCGGACCAGTGCAGGGGCAGGGAGATCGCCGGCTGGCCGGTCTGGTTGAACAGCTCGGTATTCGGCGTGTACTCGAAGTTGTTGGCGGCGAGGCGGGCGAGCACCTGTCGGATCGCGGGCTTGAGGGGCATGGTGCGGAGGGCAGCCAGGCCGACGCGCTCCGCCGGCTTGAGGGCGAGCTGGCCGAGGCGGACGGGCGGGTGGGCGAGGGTGGGGCCCAGGAACAGGTCGTAGCGTTGGTGGAACTCGGCCATCTGCCGGCCGGCCTCCTGGACCGCGTCGCGGGCCTGCTGCAGGTCCAGGGCGGTCATGCTCATGCCGACCTGGCGCAGGAACCAGGTGCCCATCTCGAACATGTCCGCGGTGGGGCGCCGGCCCACCCAGCGCCCCATCTCCTCGATCTCGGCGGCAACGCCGACCCCGACCTGGACGAGGTACGCCAGGGCGAGGCGATCCCGGTCCACGGGCAGGGTGGCTTCCTCGACCTCGTGTCCCAGCTCCCGCAGCAGCGCGGCGGCCCGCTCCGCCGCCTGTCGGCAGTCGGGGGCGGTCTCCCGGCCGAAGATCGAGCGGGTGACGAGGCCCACCCGCAGGGTGCCCGGATCGGCGCCGACCTCCTCGGCGTAGGGGCGCGCGGGGGGCGCGACCCCGTAGGGATCGCCCGGCGCCGGGCCGGCCATGACGTCGAGGAGTGCGGCGGTGTCGCGCACCGAGCGGGTGAGCACCCCCCACTGCACGTAGCCTCCCCAGCCCTCTCCGTGGTCCGGAGCGAGGGGGATCCGCCCGCGGGTGGCCTTCAGCCCGACGAGGCCGCAGGCGCTGGCCGGGATCCGGAGGGACCCGCCGCCGTCACCGCCATGGGCGACGGGAACCGCCCGCGCAGCGACGAGCGCCGCCGAACCTCCCGAGGACCCGCCCGGGGTATGCGCCGGGTTCCAGGGGTTGTGGGCCGGTCCCCGCCACTCGCTCTCGGTCGTGCCCAGGATGGCGAGCTCGGAGAGGTTGGTCTTGGCCAGGAAGATGAGGCCCGCCTCCCGCAGCCGGGCGATGGCGGTGGCGTCGTGGTCGGGGACGAAGCCGTCGAGGAAGCGGGTGGACGCGGTGTAGGGCTCGTCCTTGACGAAGCCGTCGAAGTCCTTGACGGCCATCGGCACCCCGGCGAAGGGGCCGTCGCCCAGGGGGCCCCGTGCCCGGGCCCGCGCCTTGTCGTACATGCGGTGCACGACGGCGTTGAGCTTGGGATTGACGGCTTCGATGGCATCGATGGCCCGGTCCACGAGTTCGGCCGGCGAGACCTCGCCGGTGCGGACCCGGCGGGCCAGCTCGGTGGCGTCACAGTCGATGAAGTCCTGCATGTTCGCTCCCTCCGGAACCCCGTCCGGCTACCCGGCGGCCGGTCGAGGTCCGTGTCACGCGGGCGAGACCCCGGGGGGTTGCCAGCTGGATACACTGTCACCCTCGTTCCCCATCATCTCACGGAGCCCTCCATGGATCTCATCTCCCAGCTCGCCGGCACGCTCGGCGTGGACGACGCAAAGGCCCAGGCCGTCGCCGGTGCGGTGCTCGGCAGGGTGCAGGCCGAGGTCGCCGAAAGCGGTGGGGACGAAGCCGCCGAGCAGTTCAGCGGCGCCGTGCCGGAGCTGGCGGGCTGGAAGGAGAAGGCGGCGTCCCTCGTGGATGGGGGGGGCGCGGGCGGCG
>RFKJ01000862.1 GCA_003694325.1 Deltaproteobacteria bacterium | reverse complement strand
GGTGAACCCGTCGTAGTCCTGCAGATCGTAGTGGGCCGTGCTGGTCGCGTCGTAGAAGAAGGCGACGTAGTCGGAGTTGCCGCTGCCGGTGACCACCACCCGGGTCAGGTCTCCGTCATGGTCGTTCCACGTGCACCAGAAGTCTCCGCCGCTGGCGTCGACCCCCCACGCACAGTACTGGTCGTAGCTGCCGGTCGTTTCGTTCCAGCACAGGTGGTCGGTGTCCGTCGGGTCGTCGTAGACTGCTCGGGCCATCCCTCCCACCGTGGCGCCCGGGGTCTCACCATTGGCTGTGAGCGCGCAGGTCACCGTGACCTGTCCGAGAATGGTCGTCGACGTGCACACCCCGTTGCAACTCGTGGTGGTCGGGTCCGGCGGGTCTGGCAGGTAGTTGTCGAAGTCGTTGCAGCAGTACGAGTCCGATGCCCTCGCCACGCCCGTCCCGAGCGCCGAGACCATCGCTACCCCCAGCACCAGGCGCAGGTCATGCTGCTTGCTTGCTTGCTTGCTTGCTTGCTTGCTTGCTTGCCATCTTGGTTCTCCTCGGCTGGCCGCGTCAGGAATGGCGCAGCCCGGCCTGTGCCCAGGCTACATCAACGGGGCGCATCCGTGCAAGGCCCCCCCTCCGCCCTACCACCGCAGCCGCGCGGTCGCCGTCAGCAGTGTGACGTTGCCCACACCGAGTGACTCCGACGCCAGCAGGTGGCCCCCTTGCAGCAGCAGGGCGGGCCGCGTGGTGAACCTGGCGGTGTCGACATCGATGTCGCCGAGCTTGAGCGCCCAGTCGATCTCAGTCCCCAGGTAGTGGCCGGATGTCGGCTCACCGAGGTGGTTGGCCGGCACCCCACCGTTTCGGTAGGTCTGGTACGCCTGTCCGATGGGGCTGGTGCTCCACGAAAACATCACGCCCACCTGGGCGTCGAGCCAGTCCAGCGGCCGCGTGCCCAGCACGGGCTGGGCGAAGGCGGCGTGCCGGAACGCACCCTCCGCCACCAGGGCGTCGGCGCCCTCGGGCGCCCCGCCGGAGTGGGCCGGGTCGGTGAGCTGGGCATAGGCGGCCGCATCCAGCGCACCCTGGACCTCGTCGAACAACACCATGCCCGCGTCGAAGTCGCGGTCGAAGGTGAAGTCGTGACTGTTGGCGTCGTCGGGATCGCCATCGCCGCTGGCCCAGCCGCCGCGCAGCATGCCGCGATAGCGTCCACTGGAGGGGGTCGCGCTGACCAGTGCGGTCGCGCCCGCGGACTGTACACCCAGCCCGTCGCGGCTGTTGTAGCTCTGGGCGGTGGTCGTCCGGCCGAGGATCCCGGCCACCTCGGCGGCCGCCCGGAGCTGCCAGTCGCCGGCGGTCGCCGGCTGGTCGACATAGACGTCCACGACGCCTGCCCGGGTCGTGCGCTCGCCGTCGGACTCGGTCTGGTCGCGGTACACGGCATACACGCCGAGCACCTGGCCCGGCTTCTTCGACCAGATGGCCGACGCGATCCCCTGCCAGGCGGTGTCGCCGCCGTCCAGCGGGCTCCACTGTGCGAGGTCGTCGTCCACCACGCGGTCCCCCGCCAGCACCAGGGTCAGCGGGGTCTGCCCACCCTGGAACGGACGGGTGGCGAGCTGCAGGCGGATCACCCGGTCGCCGAAGTCGTTGCGCCCGAAGACCGGGTCGTGGGCCCCGTCGTTGGCCACCATGCCGAGCCCCCAGTGGCTGGTCATGAGCCCGGCTTCGACGTTGATCTTGCCGACCATGCCGGACATCGCCAGCTCGCGGGCCTGGAAGGCGTCGCCTCGCAGCACGTCGACCACCTCGCGGTGGCGGGCGTCCTCTGTCCCGCGGATGTCCCAGGGGTCGCCCACCGCCTGCCCGTCGAACAGGTCCCACTCGGTGACCACCCGCCACGACCCCCGGTCGAGGTGCAACCCCGCCCGCAGGCGGGTGTCGAGCACCGGTCCCTGGCCCACCATGTGGCCCTCGTCGTCGACGGGGTAGTCGGGCGGCAGGCTGCCCAGCAATCGCAGCTCGCCCGTCGAGCCGAGTTGGAAGCTGTCGTCGTCAGGGGTAGTGGCTGCTTGGGGCGCGGCGGGGTCAGCGGCGGGTTCGGCGGTTGCCGCGTCCGCAGCAGCCGAAGGGTCCGCCGCCAGCGCAGCCGGCAGCAGGAACAGGGGCAGCAGGGTCGTCGTCATGGTCAGTTCCCGGTGTCGGCGGCGCCAGAGTCCGATCCGCCGGCGGTGCTGTCATCGCCGGGGAGCTGCGGGAGCCACGAACAGCTCCCGTCTTCGAGGCAGGGATCGTCGACGATCCGCTGCCCACGGTCGAGGAAGTAGGTCGCGCCTTGCAGGGCGGCGAAGGTGGAGATGTCGAAGCTGCGGGACGGGTCCGGCGTGGAGAAGCCGTGGCTGCCGGTGGGTTCGGTGTAGGGCAGGCGCATCCCGCTCACCCCGCTGCTCGTGGCCATGGTCACCCGCAGCGGCTCGTCGCTGGGAGCGCCGAAGTCGTCGGTGCCGTTGTCCAGGTCGTCGGCGTCGAACAGGCAGGGGCTGCCGTCGGCACAGGTGTACGGGCCGAACTCCTCGAGCCCCCGCACCACCTGCCGGTCGATGAGGAACTGGTCGACGGTCATCCCGTAGCGGTCGTCGGTCTCCTCCATCTCCAGCAGGCCCGCCGCCCGGGGCAGGGCGATCTCGGTGTTCACGGACACGATGGTGTCGCCGGGGCTCGGCATGAACAGGACGTTGCGGGGTTCTCCGGACAGCGCCTCGAAGGGCTCCTCGATCAGGTGCGGCCCGTAGGCGATGGGATCACCGGGCTCGAGGATGGCCGAGAACACGAACCCGATGCGCCGCATCTCCGGCGATCCCCGCACGTGTCCCAGCCCCTCGGCGCCGGCCACGATGGGGGCGCCGGCGGGGTAGGTCACCCCCTGGAACACGACGTCGCTCTCGAAACTGTCGATGGTGTCCACCAGCTCGCCGTCGGCGGTGTACAGGCGGATCACCAGCGGGTCACCGATGAGCGTGGTGTCGTCGATCGGGTAGCGCTGTCCCTCCACCGGGCCGTCCACCGGGATCCCGGCGAGCTGCATCTTTTCCCAGGCGCTGGCTGCGTCCGCCGCGATCCCCACCCGGAACCGTCCGTCATCGGGCACCAGGCCCTCGCGGATCTCGCCGGTGTTCAGGTTCTCGACCTCGATGCGCCCCCCGGCCGGGTAGCGGGCCACGGTCGCCAGCGGCAGCTCGACCATGTCGGTGACCGAGTTGACCATCTGGGTGATGAGCAGGCTGCCGTCGTCTTGGGGGTAGCCGAGGATGAGCGGGCTCATCAGCCGACCGTGCATGGCTTCGACCGCGCCGCCGATCTCGGTGCGGAAGGCCACGTCGAGGAGCCCGCCACCGGCGACGACGGGCACGGAGGCCTGCACCTCGTCGATGATGGCGGTGGCGACCGCCACGTTGATGCCGCCCAGGCTGCCGCCGAGCAGGAAGTAGTCGTTGTCGGCGCCGCCGATGTCGGGCACGCCGTCGCCGTTCCAGTCGCAGCTCATGGCCGTGCTGCCGTCGGGCAGGGTCATCTCGCCGTGGCCGCAGTCCCGCAGGGCGTCGATGAACTGGGCGTGATCGACGGCGGCCTGGCGGACCATGTCCCGGGTGTGGAAGGCATCCGCCGTCCACTGGTCCCCGCCCGAGTCCTTGTCGCCGTCGTTGTCCAGGTCCCGGTAGCGGCTGTCCTTGAGGTGGTCGTAGAAGGGAAGCAGTCCCAGGCTGCTCAGCAACGCCTCGATGATGACTTCGTCGTCAGGCTTCACCGTCGGGCCATGGCCCGGGTAGTCGAACGCGCAGGCGGCCATGCCCACCCGGTTGAAGGCCCAGGCGAATCCCAAGAAGTCGAAGCGGGACGACCCGTAGCCGTGGCCGAAGGTGACGACCGGGGCCGGTTGCGGCACGTCCTTGGGCAGGGAACAGGTGAAGGCCACCCGCTCGCCGCGGGCCGACCAGGTCCCATCCACCGTGTTCATCAGCCACAGGTCGTCGCTGTCGTCGACCTCGGGCCAGGGGGCCGGCCCGGCGTCGAGGTCCGAGAAGAAATTCGGGGTGACGAAGGCACCGCCGACGACGCTGTCGGCGAAGGCGGTGTAGTTGTCCTTGAGCGGACCGGTGGACTCGTCGTCGAACAGGCCTAGCGATGTAATTGTGTCGATGAGCACCGGCATGGGAAGCCGCCAGGTCTCGTCGTTGCCCTCCATCTCGTGCAGCTTCGCCGCCTCGCCGATGTGGGCCGGGTACCGGGCGGCGATGTCCGCGAAGGGGCCCTCACCCTTCATGCCCCGCCGCACGGCCACCAACTCGCCGGTGACGTCGCCGGTGGTGAAGGTCCAGGCGAAGGCCACGTCGTCGATGCCCAGGCCGAGGCCGGCCAGCGCGTCGGGCAGGGGGGCGAGGGCTTCGGCCTGGCGCAGGTGGTGGACGAAGTCCCACGGGCTGCGCACCGGGTTGCCGGCGGCGTCGGTGAGCCGCTCGGTGAGCACCACGGCGTAGGTGGTCCGCTCGCGCAGCGGCACCGCCGGGCGGACGATGAGGGTGTTGGTCTGCTTCTCGTACCAGGTCAGCAGGTCCTCGCGGGGATCGCCGCCCTCGGGGTAGACGTTGGGCTTGTCGAGGACGCCGTCGTTGTCGGTGTCCTCCCCCCAGTCCAGCACGCCGTTGCCGTTGATGTCCTCGTCGACGGTGTCGAAGACCAGCGTCGGGCTCTCGTCGCGGGAGTCGTTGGGGAAGTACCGGGCGGGGTTGGGGACGTCGAGCGGGTAGCGACCGTGGCCGACGTCCAGGGCCACCGGGGAGAGGTAGTCGGGCGAGTCCGGGTCGATGTCGATGAGGAAGACGGCGTCGTCGGCGAACTGGTCGTCGCCGAGCTTGTCGTCGTGGGTGTGCCGCGCCGCGATGTTGTCGAGATCCAGGGGCGCGTCGAAGGCCACGGTGATGGGCGAGTAGATCCCGAAGCCCGACAGGAGGTTGAGCTTCTCGCGGGCGTGGCGCTCCATCTCGGTCTTCGCCGCCAGGGGCACGTTGAGCCGCAGGCCGGTGGGCGAGTGGCGGTCGACGACGGTGGCGAGGTCGTTGGGGTAGGGGATGTCGGGCAGCGGTTCTGCGTCCCAGTCGACGATGACGACGGGGCCGTCGCCGGCGGGAGTGGCCCGCAGCCCTTCGGGGTAGGGGGCGCAGGCCGCCAGCAGGAGGGGCAGCGAGGTGATGAGCGGCACGGGGACTCCGGAGGACCGGCCGTGGATAGCACGTTGCGGTCACGAAGTCGGCCGCGGCGGCGTCGGCGCCCCCGTCGTGGGGCCCGCCGGG
>RFKJ01000861.1 GCA_003694325.1 Deltaproteobacteria bacterium | reverse complement strand
GGGCCGGAGACGGCGGGTACGCCGATGGCGGGTCCTCCGATGGCGGGACCGACTGCGAGGACGGCGGGGCCTCGGACGGTGGGTCCGCGGATGGCGGGGCCGACTACGGCGATCCGCCGGCCCCGACGGAGTGGACCTGGACGACCGGACCCGAGCTGCCGACCTGCGAAGCCCACCCGGGCACCGGTGACCTCGTGGCCCTGTCCGGCGTGCTGCTGCTGCCCGACGGTCCCGCCGCCGGGGTCGTCGTCTACGATCGCGGCAGCGGTGCCATCACCTGCGTGGGCGAGAGCTGCGACACCGACGACACCGAGCTGATCTGCACCGAGGGGGTGATCAGCGCCGGGCTCATCGACGCCCACAACCACCTCCAGTACAACGTCATCCCCCCGTGGCAGCACGACGAGCTGTACAGCGACCGCTACGACTGGCAGGGGGACGGCGACTACTGGGACTACCGCACCGCCTACGACGACATCGAGTCGGACTACGTCTGCGAGATCATGCGGTGGGCGGAGCTGCGGGACCTCGTCGGGGGGGCCACGGCGGCGGTGGGGTCCACCGGCGGGTCCTGCATCGAGGGCCTGGTCCGCAATCTCGACGAGGGGGAGTCGGAGCACTACCTCGCCGACTACGACCTCTACTACTCGTCGTCGCGGGTGATGGATCGCTTCGACGAGGATGACGGCGCCCGCTTCCAGGACGACCTGGAGAGCGGCGCCTACGACGCGGTCGAGACGCACGTCGCCGAGGGGGTCGGCGGCTCGGTGACCCAGGAGATGGACTGGATGATGGACATCGGCATGGGCGGGCCGGGGTTCGACTTCGTCCACGCCACCGATGCCACCACCGCCCAGCTCGCCCGGCTGGCGGTGGAGGGGGGGGCGATCATCTGGTCGCCGCGCAGCAACCTCGACCTGTACGCCGCCACCACCCACGCCGAGGTCGCCGCCCGGCTGGGCGTTCCGGTGGCGCTGGGCCCGGACTGGACCTGGTCGGGCTCCCTCAACCCGGCCCACGAGGCAAGCTGCGCCATCGACTACCTGTCGACGCGGGGCAACCCCTTCGGGGACCAGCAGCTCCACGCCATGATCACCAGCGAGGCCGCCCGGGTGCTCGGGCTGGACGGGGAGCTCGGCACGCTGACCGAGGGGCTGCGCGCCGACATCAGCGTGTTCACCGGGTCGGTCGAACCCTACCGGGCGGTCCTCGAGAGCGGGCCCGGCGATGTGCGGCTCGTGGTGGTGGACGGCGTGGCGCTGTACGGACAGGAGGCCCTGGTGGCCGCGGCCCGGGGCGACACCGCCGGCTGCGAGCTGGTCGACGCCTGTGACTACGAGCGCCTGCTCTGCGCCGTCTCGGGGACCAGCGGGGCCGAGGCGATGACGGCATCCGAGCTGGAGGCCACCCTGTCGGCGGCCCTGGCGGCCACCGCCATGCCGGCGGGCCTGGAGTACGCCGGGCAGCTCCACGGGTTGTGGGACTGCGACGATTCCTACGCGAGCTGCGACCGCTCGGCTCCGGCCGAGGGAGACGCCGACGGGGACGGGATCCTCGACGAGGTGGACTCCTGTGCCGGCTGGTACGACCCCGAACAGGCCGACCTCGACGGCGACGGCTGGGGCGACGTCTGCGACCCCTGCCCCCTGGTGCCGGGTGCGACGGAGTGCGACCACGATCCCGCCGACATCGACGACGACGGCGTGCCCAACTCCAGCGACGGCTGCCCCTACCTCTACGATCCCGACCAGCCGGACTGCGACGGCGACGGGAAGAACGACGCCTGCGACCTCTGCCCCGAGGAGTACAACCCCGGCGATGCCGGGTGCAGCTACGGCCTCGACGCCATCCGCAACCCCGACGATCCGCGCCACCCGGCGGAGGGGACGGCGGTCAACCTCAGCGGCCTCGTGGTCACCGCCGTGCGCGAGGGGGTCGGCGCCTACCTCCAGGACCCGGACCTGTCGGAGTACGGCGGGATCTTCGCCTACGCCGGGGGCGACCCGGGCGTGTCGGTGGGAGACCTCGTGGACGTCTCGGGCGTCTACACCGAGTACTACGACCTCTCGGAGCTGACCGACCCGGTGTTCACGGTCACCGGAAGCCACGACCTGCCCGATCCCATCGCCGCCTCTGCCTGCGACCTGGGCACCGCCGGCAAGCTGGGGGAACGCTACGAGAGCATGCTGGTCGTCGTCTCCGACGTCACGGTCACCGACAGCAACCCCGATGACCCCAGCGACTACGGCGAGTTCGAGGTCGACGGGTGCCTGCGGGTGGACGACTCGCTCTACGACTATGGCGAGCAGCCCGCCGTGGGCACGACCTACAGCAGCCTGACCGGCGTGCTCACCTGGACCTACGGCAACCGCAAGCTGCTGCCCCGGGACGCCGGCGACATGGTCGAGGCCCGCTGACCTGTCACCCCTCGCCCGTCGAGGCTATCCGGGGACATGCAGACGCTCCTCCTCTCCGCCCTGTTCTCCTGCACCGGCTCCCGCGGCCCGGGCTCCGGTGACGCCGACTCCTCCGACCCCGGCCCCGCCGACACCGGAGGGTCCAGCCTCGATG
>RFKJ01000860.1 GCA_003694325.1 Deltaproteobacteria bacterium | reverse complement strand
GTGGTCGTCGTGGAGGCCATGAAGATGGAGAACGAGCTGGTCGCGCCGACGGACGGCGTGGTGGGGCGGGTCGCGGTGGCGGCCGGCGATCTGGTGGAAGCCGGGGCGGTCCTCGTCGAAATCGGGTGATGCGAGGGCCGGGCGATCGCGGGTCGGGGTGGAGGAGCGGGGATCCGGGCCGACGCTGCGATAGGCGACATGTCCTCTCGTCCCGAAGGAGCGCCGATGCCGACATCTACCGGGCCCATGCAGGTCGATCTCGCCACCTGGCGACGGCTGGTCGAGCGGGACCTCCGGGGCCGCGACTTCGAATCGGTGCTGGTGCGGCGTGACGTCGACGGGCTGGAGACGCAGCCGCTGTATACCGAGGATGACGTCGCCGGGCTCGCGCCGGCGGGGCTGCCCGGCCACGCCCCGTGGACTCGGGGGCGTCGGCCGCGGGGGCGTTGGCGCATCGTGCAGCAGGTCCTCGAGCCGGAGCTGGCCGCCGCCCGGGACCAGGTTCGGGACGAACTGGAACACGGGGCCGACGGGGTCCTGTTGTCCCTGGACATTGCGGGCAGGGGCTACGCCGGGGTCCGCACGCCGCTGGCGGCCTCGCTGCGCCAGCTCCTCGGCGGGGTGGAGCGACGCGGGGCCCTGTTGGCCTTCGACGCCGGCGCCCACTTCCTGAGCCTGGCCGGCGCCATCGCCGCGACCGGCGTGGCCGCCGGCTGCACGGTGCACCTGGGCGCCGACCCGGTCGGCGTGCTGGCTGCCACCGGCTGGCTGCCCGGGGGAAGCCGGGCGATGGGCTGGCTCGGCGACGTCGCGGTCTGGTGCCACGACCGCCTGCCGGGTGGGCGAGCCGTGGCGGTGGATACCTCGCCGTACCATCTCGCCGGCGCCTCGGACACCGATGACCTGGCCATCGCCCTGGCCACGGGCGTGACCTGCCTCCGCGCCTTGACCGACGCCGGGTTGTCGATCGACGAATCCCTCGACCAGATCGTGTTCCGGGTGCCCGTCGACCCGATGATGCTGGGGGGGATCGCGCGGATCCGGGCCCTGCGGCTGTGCTGGGGGCGGATCGCCGCCGCCAGCGGGGCCCGCCCTTCGTCCGGGGGCGCCTGGGTCCACGCCGTGCCGGCCCGGCGGGTGCTCACCGCCGTCGATCCCTGGGGCAACCTGCTGCGGGGCACCGCGATGTGCTTCGCCGGGGCCTGTGGCGGCGCCGATGCCGTGACGGTGGCGCCGTTCGACGGGGCCCGGGGCCTTTCGTCGGATGCCGGTCGGCGGCTGGCGCGGAACACCCAGCTCGTGCTGGCCTGGGAATCCCACCTCGACCGGACGCTCGATCCGGCGGGGGGCAGCGCATTCATCGAGGCCCGGACGGACCAGCTCTGCCGACGGGCGTGGGACCGGTTCCAGCAGATCGAGGCGGCGGGCGGCATCATCCCGGCCCTGGAGTCCGGGCGCGTCCAGGACTGGATCGACCAGGCCGCCGCCGAGCGGGCCCGGCGGGTCGCCACCCGTCGGTGGCCGATCACCGGGGTCAGCGAGTTCCCGAACCTCGACGAGCCGCGGTTGGAGGAGCGCGCGGCGCCCCCTCCGCCTCCGGCGCCCCAGGCGCCCGAACTCGGCCTTCCGACCCTGCCCGATCCCGGGGCTGGCGTGCTCACCACCGCCATCGCCAACCGCCTCGCCGACCCCGGTGCCCCGGTGCCCCTGGCGACGTTCACCGAGCTGGCGGAGCTGCCGGCGGCGGCCGTCTCCGCCGAGGCGCTGGAGCAGCGGCCGCTGGCTCGGGGCTTCGAGGAGCTGCGGGCGCGGTCCGACGCGCTGCTTGCCCTGACCGGGGCCCGGCCGTCGGCCTGGCTGGCCGCCATCGGCCCGTTGGCCGACTTCCAGGCCCGGGCCACCTTCGCCACCCACCTGCTGGCCGCGGGGGGCGTGGCCAGCCGGGTGGGAAGGGGGGGAGAGGACCCCGCGGCCATCGCCGAGGAGTGGCGGGAGCACGGCGCTGCTGCCCTCGTCGTGCTGTGTGGCAGCGACGCCGGCTACCGGGAGCGGGGCGCCGAGGTCGTCGCGGCCCTGCGGCGGGCGGGCGCCGGGTGCATCTGGCTGGCCGGGCGGGCCGACCCGCCGGGCGCTCCCCCCCACACCCTGCCGGCAGACCTCGTGGACGGACAGATCCACCAGGGCTGTGACGTGCTGGAGGCGCTGCACCGCGCCTGGTCGGTGCTGGCCGACGGAGGTCGATGATGCCCATTCCCGACTTTTCGCGCCTCGGCTTCGACGACATCGCGCCCCCCCCGGTTCCGGAGGCGGCGCCGGCCGATTCGGTGGACACCCCGGAGGGCATCGCGGTCCGCCGGGTCTACACGCCGGCCGACCTCGACGGGGTCGGGCACCTGGGCACCCTGCCGGGGCTCCCGCCCTTCGTTCGCGGGCCCTACCCGACCATGTACACGCTCCGGCCGTGGACCATCCGCCAGTACGCCGGGTTCTCCACGGCCGAGGAGAGCAACGCCTTCTACCGACGCAACCTCGCGGCGGGGCAGCGCGGGCTGTCCATCGCCTTCGATCTCGCCACCCACCGGGGCTACGACAGCGACCATCCGCGGGTCCAGGGAGACGTCGGCATGGCCGGGGTGGCCGTCGACAGCATCCTCGACATGCGGATCCTGTTCGACGGGATCCCCCTGGACCGGATGAGCGTGTCGATGACCATGAACGGCGCGGTCCTGCCGATCATGGCGCTCTACATCGTCGCCGCCGAGGAGCAGGGTGTTTCCCCGGACAAGCTGTCGGGGACCATCCAGAACGACATCCTCAAGGAGTTCATGGTCCGCAACACCTACATCTACCCGCCCGGGCCCTCCATGCGGATCGTCGGGGACATCTTCGCCTACACCAGCGCCCACATGCCGCGGTTCAACAGCATCAGCGTGTCCGGCTACCACATGCAGGAGGCCGGGGCGACCGCCGACCTGGAGCTGGCCTACACCCTGGCGGACGGGCTCGAATACGTGCGGACCGGGGTGGCGGCGGGGCTGGACGTCGACGCCTTCGCGCCGCGGATCAGCTTCTTCTGGGCCATCGGCATGGACTTCTTCATGGAGGTGGCCAAGCTGCGCGCCGGGCGCCTGCTGTGGGCCGAGCTGATGGAGCGCTTCTCCCCCAAGAACCCGCGGTCGCGCAGCTTGCGGACCCACTGCCAGACCTCGGGGTGGAGCCTGACGGCGCAGGACGTCTACGTCAACGTCGTGCGCACATGTATCGAGGCCATGGCCGCGACCCAGGGACACACCCAGAGCCTGCACACCAACTCCTTCGACGAGGCCCTGGCGCTGCCGACCGACTTCTCGGCGCGGATCGCGCGCAACACCCAGCTCTTCCTCCAGCAGGAGACCGACACCTGCCACACCGTCGATCCCTGGGGCGGCTCCTGGACGGTGGAGCGCCTGACCCACGAGCTGGTGGAACGGGCCCGCGCCCACCTGCGCGAGGTCGAGGAGCTGGGCGGGATGGCCGAGGCCATCGCGCGGGGGATCCCCAAGATGCGCATCGAGGAGGCCGCGGCCCGGACCCAGGCGCGGATCGATTCCGGCGAGCAGGTGGTGGTCGGGGTCAACCGCTACCGGCCGGAGGTGCCCGATTCGGTCGAGGTGCTCCGGGTCGACAACCGGGCGGTGCGGGAGGCCCAGATCGCCCGGTTGGAGCGGCTGCGGGCCGAGCGGGACGGCGCAGCCTGCGAGGCGGCGTTGCGGGCCCTGCAGCGGTGCGCCGAGACCGGCGAGGGCAACCTGCTGGAGCGGGCCATCGACGCCGCCCGCGCCGGGGCCACCGTCGCGGAGATGAGCCTGGCCCTGGAGCGGGTGTTCGGCCGCCACGAAGCCCGGCCCCAGGCGGTTCGCGGCGTGTACCGGGCCACCCTGGCCGCAGGAGGAAAGGACATGCAGGACGTGGTGGAGGCCGTCGCCGCCTTCGAGGCCGAGCATGGTCGCCGGCCGCGGATCCTGGTGGCCAAGATGGGCCAGGACGGGCACGACCGCGGCCAGAAGGTCATCGCCACCGCCTTCGCCGACATGGGCTTCGACGTGGACATCGGTCCGCTGTTCCAGACCCCGGAGGAGTCGGCCCGGCAGGCGGTGGAGAACGATGTCCACGTCGTCGGGGTCAGCTCGCTGGCCGCGGGGCACCTCACGCTGGTCCCCGCCCTGCGCGCCGCCCTCGACGCGCTGGGGCGCCCCGACATCCTGATCGTGGTCGGCGGGGTCGTTCCCCCGGCCGACCACGAGGCCCTCCTGAAGTCGGGGGCGGTGGCCATCTTCGGGCCCGGCACCTCCATCCCCGAGGCGGCCGCCGAACTGCTCGACACGCTGCGGCGTCACCTGTCCGAGGATGGAACGTCGTGAGACGCCCGTCGGTGGAGGAG
>RFKJ01000859.1 GCA_003694325.1 Deltaproteobacteria bacterium | reverse complement strand
GCTCCACAGCCCCCAGTGGATGGGGAGGAAGACCTCGCCCCGCAGCCACTGGTGGGCGAGGACCGCCTGTTCGGGACCGCTGTGCCAGTCGGGCCAGGTCTTGTCGTAGGCCCCCACCTCGACCATGGCGATGTCGAATGGGCCCAGGCGCTCGCCGATCTCCTTCATGCCGGGGAACAGGCCGGTGTCGCCCGAGAAGAAGACGCGGTGGGCCGGGCCGGCGACGGCGTAGCCGGCCCACAGGGTGGCGTTGCGGTCGGTGAGGAAGCGGCCCGAGGCGTGGCGGGCGGGGGTCGCGGTGACCTCCACGTCGCCGAACCGGGTCGACTCCCACCAGTCCAGCTCGGTGATGCGGGCCGGGTCGATGCCCCAGTACTCCAGGTGGGCGCCCACGCCGAGGGGCACGACGAACGGCGTGTCCGTGTCGCGCAGCGCCTGGATCGTCGACATCTGGAGGTGGTCGTAGTGGTCGTGCGAGATGAGGACGGCGTCGATGGGGGGCAGCTCGTCGAGGGGGATGGGCGGGTCGTACCAGGTCTTGGGTCCGACCCAGTCGAAGGGCGAGGCCCGGCCGCCGAAGATCGGGTCGGTGAGGAAGCGCTTGCCGTCGACCTCGATCAGCGTCGTGGAGTGGCCGAGCCAGGTGACGCGGACGCCGCTGGCGGGGAAGGTATCGAAGCGTCCCTGGGCGCCGCGGACGACGGGCAGCGGGCTGTCGGGCTCGGCGACGGGGCTGGTGCGGCCGAACGCCGTCAGCATGCCGAGGAAGTCGTTCCACAGTGGCTCGGGGTTCTCGAATCGCTTGCCGGTCCACTGGGGTGAGCGGTGCATCCGCGCCAGGCGCTCGCCGCCGGTGGCCCGGTGGCCGAAGGCGGTCCAGCCGTCGGCGAGGAGCCCGAGCACGGCGAGCAGGCCGGCCGATGACAGGACCGCGGCGCCGCCGCGGAGGTGGCGGCGGAATCGGCGACGCGAGGGGGGCGGTGGCGCGGCCGTGGCCGCTCGCGGTGGGGGGGGCATGTCGAGGCTCCTGGTGGGTGAGCACACTTTACACACAAGACCAAATGTGTAAAGCAGGTCCACCTGGGAAACGCTGGAGAGCCCGATGCCCGATCCCCGCGACGCCGAGCTGCTCGATGCCGCCATGCGCGTCTTCCTCCGATTCGGCTACCGCAAGGCCTCCATGGACGAGATCGCCCGCCACGCCGGCATCTCGCGCCAGGGCCTGTACCTGCACTTCAAGTCCAAGCAGGCCCTGTTCGCCGCCGCGGTCCGGCACACCCTCGACACCGCCCTGGAACGCGCGCAGCAGGCACTCGCCGCGGACGCCCCCATCGAGGCGCGGGTGGTGGCCGCCTGCGACGCGGTCCACGGCCTGCTCGTCGAACACCACGGGGACAGCGCCCAGGTCGCCGAGCTGGTCGACGCCAGCCAGCGGCTCCTGGGCACCATGGTCGACGACTTCGGGGAGGCCTTCGTCGAAGCCCTGTCCCGGGCCCTGGACGACGCCGGCGTGGCGGAACGCTGGGACCACCCCGCCACCACCGCCCGGCAGCTCGCAGAGACCATCGACGCCACCTCCGTCGGGTTCAAGCACAAGACCCGCTCCCGCGCCGCCTGGCGTTCCCACCTCCAGGCCGCCGTCCACCTCCTCTGCCGGAGCGAAGCATGAAGCTCGTCATCTTCGGCGCCACCGGCATGGTCGGTGAGGGCGCCCTGATCGAAGCCCTCGACGACCCGCGGGTCGAGCGGGTCCTCGCCGTCACCCGGCGGCCGCTCTCCCGCCAGCACGACAAGCTCGACATCCTCATCCACGACGACTTCCGCGACTACCGCGCCGTCGCCGATCGCCTGGAGGGCTTCGACGCCTGCCTGTACTGCCTCGGCGTGTCGGCGTTCGGCATGTCGGAGGCCGATTACGCCGCCATCACCCATGACTTCACCATCGCCGCCGCCCGGGTGCTGTGGGAGCGCAACCCCGACCTCCGGTTCATCTACGTGTCGGGCGAAGGGACCGACCGCACCGAGCAGGGCGCGGCCATGTGGGCCCGCGTCAAGGGCCGGGTGGAGAACGAGCTGCTGGCCATGGGGCCCGGCAAGGCCTTCATGTTCCGGCCGGCATACATCCAGCCGTGCAAGGGGGTGCGGTCCCGCACGGCCCTGTACCAGGCCTTCTACTCGGCGATGCGCTGGCTGTACCCGGTCTGGCGGGCCGTCTTCCCCGGCCTCGTCACCACCACCGAAGACCTCGGCAAGGCCATGATCGCCGCCGCCTGTGGCCAGGCCCACCAGCCGATCCTCCGCACCCGGGAGATCAACGCGCTCGCCGGGTAGCCGCCCCACGGCCGCGCGCCCCGCCCCACGGCCGGGTCTGTCGCCCCACCCGCTACCGCCGCGTGCGCGTGGCCTCGGTGGAGAAGTCGACGTGGCCCCACTCGTCGACGAATTCGGCCCGCATGCGGTCGCCGTCCAGCTCGATCCACGCGAAGCCGGGGCTGTCGTCGTCGGCGAACCGGGCCGGGTGCTCGTCGGTCTCCAAAGGGATGGTGGTGGCACCGGCCCCGCTGATGACCTGGGTCAGGCCGCAGACCGGGGCGAGCCACTGGCGGTTGTGATCGTGGCCCGACAGGACGAGGTCCACCCGGCCGCAGAGGATGTCTTCGTAGAGGTTCCGGACCCGGCCGCCGCTGGCGAAGGGGATCCACCGGGAGCCTTCGTAGGCGCCGGCGCTGCCGTGGTGACCGTTGCTCCGGAAGGGGTGGTGGGTGAGGGCGATCCGCCAGCGGTCGCCGGCGGCATCGAGCTGTTCACGGGCCCAGTCGGCCTGCTCGTCATCGGTCCAGCCCATGAGCACTGCGTGGGTGTCGAGGGCGATCACCCGGGCCGGCCCGGCGTCGAAGGCGTACCAGGCGGCCGGCATGACGAAGCCGGGGTGGGCCGCGGCGCCCTCGACCTGGGCCCGGGCCCGGTCCCGGTCGAAGGGCTGCGCGCCGTAGTCGTGGTTGCCGAGCACCGCGTAGAACGGCAGGCCCAGCTCCCGGTAGGGGTCGGCCCAGCGGGTGTCCCAGTAGTTGTCGTCCGGCCCCGCGACCCCGTTTTCGTAGAAGTTGTCGCCGAGGTAGGCGACGAAGTCGCAGCCGGGTCCTCGGTCGTCGGTGCGCGCGGCGCAGTGCCGCTGCATGGCCAGGCCGACCCGGTACTGGGCGATGTTGCCCTTGCCGGCGTCACCGACGGCGATGAACCGGACGAGGTCGCCGCGGCCCACGGCGGGAGCCTCGGCCCCGCCGAGGAGGGGCGCCCCCTGGGCGCAGGCCAGCACCAGGAGCAGGGTCACCGCCGCTGCCCGGCCAGCCACTCGACGTAGGGACACTCCGGGCAGCAGCCGTCGCTGCCCATCAGCTCCATGGCCTTCTCCAGGGAGTCCGCCAGGGCCGAGTACCAGTGCCCGGGGCGCGTGGGGAACATCCGGTCCTCTCCGATGACCTCGTCCAGTCCCACCCGCTGCATGAACCGCACGGTCGACGGCTTCATTCCCAGCAGCAGGAGATGACGACCCTCCGACTCCAGCCGCCGCGCGGTCTTCTCGATCACGTCGAGGGTGGACACGTCGAGATGGCGCACCTGCTTCAGGCGCAGGATGAGGACCTGGATCGAGGTGCCGTCGATCACTTCGTCCAGGGCGTCCTGGAGCTGGCCGGCGGCGGCGAAGAACAGCGACCCCTCGACGTTGAGGATGTGGATCCGCCTGCAGTAGCGTACCCCCTCGTGGTGGAATCCGTCGGGCGTGACGAGGCGGGTGCGGGCGTTGACCTCGCGGAGGTCGCCACTGCTGTCGACGACGAGGTCCCGCACCGCCAGCAGGCGCACCCGCCGCAGCGTGTTGACGAGGCTGATGGCCACGCCGACGTAGATGGCCTCCTCCAGCGACAGCACGAAGCAGGACAGCACCGTCCCCAGGAAGGCGAAGCGGTCGCCGCCGTGGCTGCGTAGCACCCGCCGGATGTGGGGGACGTCCACCAGGCGGACGGCGACGACCAGCAGCAGGCCGGCCAACGCCGCCACCGGGATGTGGTTGAGCACGCCACCCAGCGCCAGCGGGGCCAGCAGGACCATCACCCCGGAGTAGACCCCGGCCATGCGGGTGGCCGCGCCCTCCCGCTCGTTGAGGGCCGAACGCGACAGGCTGCCGGTGGCCGGGTAGGCGCCGAAGAAGGAACCGGCGATGTTGGCGACCCCCTCGCCGATGAACTCCTGGGCGATCGAGAGGCGCTGGCCGGAGCGCTGGGCCAGCGATCGGGCCATGGAGGTCGACTCCACCA
Source organism: Deltaproteobacteria bacterium (assembly GCA_003694325.1). Lineage (GTDB taxonomy): Bacteria > Myxococcota_A > UBA796 > UBA796 > UBA2385 > J125. The sequence continues at coordinate 1,740 of RFKJ01000859.1, read as the reverse complement.
TGCACAGGACGGTGATCGCCACGGCCAGCGGAGCGAGCTGCTGCACCAGCGACAGGTCGGGCACCGTCAGCGGCGGCAGGCTGCGGGGGATGGGGGCGAGGTCGCCGACCTGGGCCAGGCCGTGGCTGTGCAGGTCGAGACCCATGGCCGCCGCGGTGACCACCGCCAGCACGATCAGCGCCGCCGGCAGGTGGGGGCGCAACCGCCGCAGCACCAGGATGCCGGCCGCGGTCCCGCCGGCGACGGCCACGGCGACGGGGTTGGTGTCGCCCAGGCCGGCGGCCCAGCCGATCACTCGCTGGATGGCGTTGCCGGTCCCGGGAGGGGTGGCGGTGACGTTGGGGAGCTGGCCCAGGCCGATGAGCAGGCCCGCCCCGGTGATGAAGCCGAGCACCACCGACCCGGAGATGAAGTCGACCACCGCGCCCAACCGCAGGAGACCGGCGGCCACCTGCAGGACCCCGACCATCAGGGCCAGCGTCACCCCCACCTGCATCGGGTCGGCGTCGATCGACGCCAGCAGCGTCGTGCCGATGATCAGGCTGACCGCGTTGGTGGGACCGGTGATGACGTGGCGCGAGGAGCGGAGCAGCGACGCGATGATGGCCGGGATGGCGCCGGCGTACAGCCCCATCGCGGGGGGCAGGTCGGCGATGACGGCGTAGGCCACCCCCTGGGGGATGCACAGGAAGGTCACCGCCGCCGCGGCGAGCAGGTCACGGGGGACCTGGTCTGCGCGGAAGTCTCCGGGCCGGGGGATCTGGAACAGGGGGGGCAACGGACGCTCGGTTCAGATCGCGCGGGACGCGTCGTCGGCTGTATCCGGGCGGCGGACCGACGGCTCGGCGCCGCGGCAGCGGGCGGCGGCGGCGATCAGGCCTCCAGGGCCCCCCCCGGGGGGCGCGGCTGCTCCGGGCCATCGGCGAGACCGTCCAGCGCACCGCGACCCAACCAGGTGTCGGCCAGCTCGGCCATCGCCCCCCGGAACGCCTTGGCGTACCGGGGGTGGACCAGGCGGGCCTCCACCACCCAGACATCGGGGCGATCGGCGTCCCGGTAGACGTTGGGCGGGCGGCTCGGCGCGATGTAGGGCGACAGCAGGGCCAGCTCGCGCAGGCGCTGGCGGACCTCGCCCACCGACAGGTGGGGCAGGACGGGCACCTGCACCTGCACCGGCGCGTAGCTGTCGGGATCCACCCGGAGGTGCTCGCCCATGAGGTGGCGGTTGGGGATGTTCACCACCCGGCCGTCGTCGACCGTGAGCCGGGCACAGCGCAGCCCCATGCCCTGGATGACGCCGCGATGGGGGCCGACCTCCAGGCGGTCACCGACCCGGATCCGCCGCTCCACGGTGAGCACCACGCCGGAGAACACGTCGGCCAGCAGGTCGCGGGCGGTCCATCCCAGCGCCACGGCGAGGCTGACCAGGGCAAAGGGGACCGCGAGGCTCCAGCTTCGCGGCAGCACGGCGAGGAAGGCCAGGAGCAGCAGGGGCACGGTCAGGCCCCGCCCCAGGCCGGTCAGCATGGACAGCAGCCGGGCGAGCAGCCCGGTGCCCTGGACCCGGTCCTGGAGGCGGTCGGTCAGCTCGGCGGCGATGAGGCTGAGCAGGCCCAGCAGCAGGTAGCCCAGCGCCCGGCGAGAGCCCTTGCGGGGAGGCGGGGGCAGCAGGTCCTCGGCCAGGGAGCGTCGCGCCTCGGGGAGGCTGAGGCGATCGGCGGCGGAGGCCACGGCCTCGGC
>RFKJ01000858.1 GCA_003694325.1 Deltaproteobacteria bacterium | reverse complement strand
TGCCAGCCCAGTGGATCCGGCCGACGGGCGCGCGCAGGGCGGTCCCGTGGGCACTCAGCGCGCCGCGCCCGAACAGCACCACGGGCGCACCGCCGCTGAACTCCTCGGTGGACCAGTCGGTCTCGTGGATCTCGACGGGGTGGGCGGCCTCGGGGCCGAACCACCGGACCAGCGAGTCGACGATGCGCTGGTGGCGCCGTGCCGGGTCCTGGTCGGACCAGCCGGCGGCGGGCCGCCCGGTGATGAACACCAGCAGCGCCGGCAGGCCGTCGCCCACCAGGCCGTCGAAGACGACGTTGAGCGGACCGGCGGTGCAGACGGCCTCCCCGGACAGGCCGGCCTCTCGCCAGAAGGGGCGGGCATAGCGCACCACGCACTTCACGGTCCGCCCCATCTGGCTGGCCCGCTGGAGCGCGACCCGCTGCGCGGGCAGGGGCGGGTCGAACCGGATCCGGTCGACCAGGGGCAGGGGCACGGCCATCACCAGCCGTCGGGCCCGGTGCCGGGCGCCGGAGCGGGTGGTCACCGTCACCCCGTCCCCGTCCTGCTCGACGGCAGTCACCGGGTCACCGAGGACCACGTCTTCGACCCGGGCGGCGAGCCCCTCGCTGAGCTGCTGTGCACCGCCGACCACCGAGCGATCCTGGTTGCCTCCGTGGGTCTCGATGAGCTTGGACAGCCCGCCCCCGGAGTGGAGGTAGTGCAGGAAGTGCAGCAGGCTGAGGTCCTCGACATCGGCACCGAAGATCACCCGCGCAGCGCTGTTGGTGAGGGCGATGACGTCGGGGTCTCCGACCTTGTCGGCCAGGAAGTCGGCCACCGACCGGGCGTCGAAGGCGGCGGCGGCGGCGGCCTCCCACGGCGCCTCGCGGGGAACCTTGCGGCACAGCCACTCGATGCGCCAGAGGGCGAGCTGCATCCGGACCAGCCGGCCCAGGGAGATCCGCGGGATGGTGCCGGCGTAGGTGGAGACCCGGCCCTCGAGGTCCAGGACCTTCCGGCCCTGGTGGAAGGTGCTCTCCGTCTTCAGCCCCAGCTCGTCGATGAGGGCGGTCATGCGGGGTTGGCCGGGACCGGTCCACTGGCCGCCGGCGTCGAAGGGTCGGCCACCGAGCTGGATGGTCCAGGTGCGCCCGCCGACCCGCGAACGGGCCTCGATCACCCGCACCGCGTGTCCCCGGTCGACCAGGTGCCGGGCGGCGTTGAGGCCCGACAGGCCCGCCCCGACCACGAGGACGTCGACGGCGGAGGGCGATCCGGACATGGCCCGAGGCTATCGCGAGGCGCGACCTGCAGCCCGCCCCCGGGGGTCACTTCTGCAGGCGGGACAGGGCGGCGAGGTAGCGGTCGACCCGGTTGAGGTAGAAGCTGAGCGCGTCCTCGAAGCGGCGACCGACGAGGCCTCCCAGCAGCAACTCGCTGACGAGGCGCTTGCGCTCGAGCACCCGCTGCAGCCCGAGGAGGACCTCCCGTTCGTCGGGGGACATCGTGGCGACGACCTTCCGGAACACGGTCTGGGCCCGGGGCTGGTAGTACCAGAAGTACATCAGGTCGAGGGCGTTGATGATGGCCTCCCGGACCAGGGCCTCGCCCTCGGATTGGACGGTACGCACGAGCTTCTTGGGCTTGTCGACCAGCTCGATGACGCTCGACTCGGGCAGCAGGACCTCGAGGCGGGCGTGCAGGTCGTTGAACAGGTCGAGCTTCTCGTGCATCCACTGGTGGGCCCGGGCGACGTTGCGGGCCCGGTCGGCGGAACCCTCGATGAGCCCGGCCACCGTGTCCGATGCCGCCTTGGACAGCACCGCGGCGCTGAGCTGCAGCATGTGCAGCGCGGTCTCGACGGGCACCCCGGCGGCCAGGAAGGCCCGCTCGGCCAGGGCGCTGTAGGCCACGGCGACGGGGATCGACAGCACCGACCGGAAGAAGTTGCCGATGACGGCGCCCCGGGGAAGCCCCCGAAAGATGTTGTGGCTGGAGATGTAGGTGCCGTTGGCCAGCGCGATGACGGTGTAGAGCAGCAGCGGCTGGTTTGACACCGTGATGTGGAGGCTGCGGTCCAGCAGCACCGTCTTGACCAGGTAGTCGAGCAGGGGGACCGAGAAGCCGGTGAACAACAGGCTGTCGGCAACGCGGCCCCAACTGACGAGGTCCCGCCACCGCAGCAGGGGGGAACGGACCACCCCCCCGCCGCCCACCACCGACTGGATCACGTTGCGCAGGCCGGTGATGGCGAACCAGATCACGGCCCCGAACCAGGCCAGCACCCACCAGTCCTGGGTGAGGTAGAAGGTCAGGAAGGCGGGGATGAAGCCGATGACCACCTTGGCGGCCATCCGCACGCGACGCGGCAGGCGACGCCAGGCCAGGCGGGACCGGAGGGTCGGGGGGCGGGTCGGCGGCTTGAGCAGGTCGTTGCCCTGGTCTTCGGGCACCCCGCCGAGGGCTGCGATGTTGCCGTTGGCGGCCCCGGCCCCCTCGTAGCGGGTGGCGTTGCGGGCGATGGACCAGGACAGGTCGCGATCCCCGAAGATCCGCAGGAGGAGTGGACTGTCGATGACCCGGTTCCCGAGGCGGCTGTGGGGGGAGGGGTGCCGGGTGATGGAGAGGACGGCGACCGTCCGCAGGGGAAGCAGGCGCTGGCTTCGATGGATGCGCCGACGGGTGCGGGCGGGGAGGGTCGGCACCACCACCAGGCCCATCCCCCGCGACCGGCGCGATCGGCCGGTGGAGCCGCTGCTCAGGCGGCTGCCGAGGCGATGGCCGACCGTGTAGAAGCCCTGCACCCGCGGCAGGTCGGCCAGCATCTGTCGCAGGCGTCGCGCCCGATCCTCCCGGTCACCCAGCTCGGACTGCTCGACGTCGTCGAGGAACGCCCGCACCATGCGCTTCAGCTCGATGATGTTGCCGTCGTTGAGCACCCGGCGCATGCGATCGATGGCGGCAAGGTCCGGGTTGCGGTGCTCGGCCTGGTCGCGGAGGTTGAACAGCTCGAGGTGGGTGATTCGTCCACCGCAGTCGTAGATGATCTCCAGGACGTCGGCAGCGCGCAGGCCCGTCGGGCTCAACACGATGCGGGTGGCGAAGGGCAGGCGCCCCACCTGGTCCACCAGGTCCCGCGGGTGCCAGGACAGCATCGCGGGTGCGTCGGGATCGTCCCCGGGATCCAGGGGATCCCCCAGCTCGGGATGGGCCTGGACCGACAGGTAGCGGGCCTTGATCTCCTCGGGGACCAGGGCCTCCATCCGGGCCAGAACCGCCGAGTGGTCGCCGCCCGCCTCGCGCAGCGCGGTCGCCCGGGCGCGCAGGCGGGGCAGCAGTGCTTCGTGGATGAACTCGGCCAGGTGCAGGCGCGATGCCTGGCCGGAGCCCACGAACCGCAGGAAGGCGTCGCGGTCCAGCGGCTCCAGGTCCAGGCCGAACTCCTCGTTCAACTCGGCGACGTGGACCTCGTTGAAGGTGTCGAGCAGGCGCAGCACGTGTTCCTGGAACCGGGCCGTGACCCGCCGCCCCTCGGCCATGAACGCCACGACCTCGGGGTGCTGGAGCTGTTCGAGGTACTCCTTGCGGTTGGTGATGCCGCGGGGAAACACCAGGAAGCGCACCGGTCGGCCCCGGAACCGGGCCGTCAGGTCGATGCCCACGTGGACCTTCACCCCCATGATCTCGCCGGCCTGGAGCAGCTCGTCGGCGGCCCGGGGCGGGACGTGGTTGTAGTAGACCACCCCCAGGAAGCGGATGCCCTTGAGCCAGGCGTCGAGGATGAGGTGGGTGGGGGTCTTGCGGCCGGTGGAGCTGGCGTCGTAGACGCGGTGGTCGTAGGCGATGTGGTTGCCGTTCTCGGGCAGCTCGAGGAGGTGGTAGCGCTTGAGGAGGCGCCGGACGAGCCGCGGCTTGCCGGTCGAGGCTTCGAGGAAGTCCCGGGCGAGGTCGGCCTGCCGGGGCGTGTCGCCGACCGACCGCACCATGTCCTTGAGGACCTCGATGAGGACCCGGGCGGTGTTGACCGGCAGCATGTCGCTGCGGTTGTGGAGAGCCTCCTGGCGGACGGCGCGGAGGGCGTCGAGCCGCTCCTCGGCGCTGCCGTCGTCGAGGCTGCCCAGCAGGTCCACGAGGGCCGCGGCCATGCGCATCGCCGGCGGGGCCGCCAGCTCCTTGATCCCGCGCGGGTGCAGGGTCGGGTCGAACAGGGTCCGAGTGGCCCGCTGGCGCTTGCGGTTCTGGGTGGATTCCCGGACGATCTCCAGCAGCTCGCGGACTTCGGCATCGGGCAGGATCGAAGTGGCGCGAAGCTCGGGCATGGCGGCGCAAGGGGCGG
>RFKJ01000857.1 GCA_003694325.1 Deltaproteobacteria bacterium | reverse complement strand
GCCCCCAGGAGGTCCAGCAGCTCGCCCGGGCGATGAACGCCCTGGCCAGCGCCGTCGAGAGCCGGGAGGACGAGATCGATGGGCGGATGCAGGTGGTCCAGCAGCTCTCCAGCATGGTCGCCCACGAGGTCCGCAATCCCCTGCAGAGCCTGTCCCTGCTGGCCTCCCTGGCGCGCACCGAGCCCGACCGCGATGCCCAGGCCGAACAGCTCGCGCTGATCGAGGACGAGATCCGGGTGCTGGAGGGAGTGGTGCAGCGGTTCCTGTCCAACTCCGGGCCCCTGCGCATCGCCCGCTCCCAGACGGACCTGGTCAAGGTGCTGGAGCGGGCGGCCAGCATCGCCTATCCCCGGGCGGCCCAGAACCACGTGCGCCTGCTGGTCCAGGCCCCCGCCCGCCTCGACGTGTACGCCGACGGGTCGCTGGTCCGACGGGCCCTGGAGAACCTGATGCTCAACGCCATCGAGTTCGCCGGGAAGGGCCGGAGCCGCAGGAGCACCGGCCAGGTCGTGGCCAGCATCCAGCGCGACGACGACCGGGTCGTGCTCATCGTCGAGGACGACGGCCCCGGCGTCCCCTACGAGGATCGCGAGCGGATATTTCAGCCCTACATGTCGTCGAAGGCCGGGGGCACGGGCCTCGGGCTGGCGCTGGTGCGGCAGGTGTTCGACGCCCACGGCGGTTACATCCGCTGCGAGCCGTCGCCCCTCGGCGGCGCCCGGTTCGTGGCGACGATCCCGCTCCAGCCTTCCCTCGACGGTGACGCATGACCGACGACAAGCTGTCCGTCCTCGTCGTCGACGACAACAAGACCGCGGCCATGGCCGTGGCCGCGCTGCTGCGCCGGGAAGGCCACGAGGTCGAGGTCCGGTACGACGGTGCCGCGGCCATCGAGCTGTTGGGAGAGCGCCGGCTGGACCTGGTCCTCACCGACCTGCGCATGGAACCGGTCGATGGGCTCGCCGTGGTCCAGGCCGCCCGCGCCGCGGACCCTCCGGTGGAGGTGATGGTGTTCACCGCCTTCGGGTCGGTCGAGGTCGCGGTGGAGGCCATGCGCCTGGGGGCCCTGGACTTCCTCACCAAGCCGGTCACCGCCGAACAGATCCTCCACCGTGTGCGGCAGCTCCAGCCCGTGAACAGTGCCGGGCTCGTGCTGGTGGGGAGCAGCGATGCCAGCGCCACCATCGCCCGACAGGCCCGGGCCATGGCGCGGGTGCGCAGCACCGTGCTGCTCACCGGGGAACCGGGGATCGGACGGCGACACCTGGCCCGGTGGCTGCACGCCCACGGCCTGGACAAGGACCGGGAGCTGGTGATCGCCCGTCCCGGGCAGACCTTCGACCCCGGCACCCTCGCCCGTGCCGGCACGCTGCTGATCCCCAACATCGACGACTGGAGCGCCGACGCCCAGGTCCGCCTCCAGCGCGAGCTGGAGACCCTCGAGGCGGGGCAACCGCCGCGGGTGATCGCAACTGCCCGGCCGGCCATCGACGTGCTGGTGGCCAAGGGGGAATTTCCCGCCGAGCTGTACTTCCGCCTGGCGGTGCTGGTCCTGCCCCTGCCGCCCCTTCGGGAGCGGCCCACCGACGTGCCGGTGCTCCTCGACCACTTCCTGGCGCAGCACTCCCGGGCCTTCGACACGCCGGCGCCGTCCCCGTCGGCGGGCCAGCTCGCCCGGCTGCAATCGCATGGCTGGCCCGGCAACATCCGCGAGCTGGCCAACCTCGCCGAACGGGCCGTGGTCCTGGGGCCGGATGCCTTCGACATGGACGTCAAGCCCGCCGCCCCCGCCGATCATCCACTTCCGGCCCTGGCCGAGGGCTTCAACCTCGCCCAGCACCTCGAAGAGATCGAGCGCACCCTGCTCATCCGGTCCATCGAGCAGACCGGCGGGGACCGCCCGGCCATGAGCCGGCTGCTGGGGCTGGAACGCAACACCCTCCGCTACAAGCTCAACAAGTACGGGCTGCTCGACCGGACCTGAACCACCGGTCGGTCGCGGCAGAGACGAAGGAAGGCCACCGCGCAGGGCCGAGGGCCGGCGGCGGCGTCTTCCCCAGCCCGGCCGACGGGTCCCCAGGGCCGAGGGACGCCTCCCTCTCCCTGCTCCTGCGTTCACGTCTCGACGCAGGTCGGCAACGCCAGGATCCGGCGAGCCGAACGCACGTGCTCTTGCTGCCGCGTCTCAGCCTTGTTGCAGATTCGGCGCCAAGCCGGATATCGTGGGGGTCCGACCTGCCCCGACATCGGACCCAGATAATCCTTCCACCGACAACAGCCACGTCCGCCCTGCCCATCCCCTGCATGTCCGCGCTACCCTTCGGTCCAGGGATGGAAGATGTCCCCTGAGCAGGCATCCGGGTCTTTCCGGTGGCTTCGCGTGCTGACAGATGAACACGGTCGACGAGCCAACATCCACACTTCGGTAGGGTCGAAGGCTCCAGTCGATGGACGCCTCCGCTCCCCGCGGAAACGCCACAGGAACCGCCATGGACCAGCGCACCTACAATTTCCACGTCCTGATCCATCGTTCTGAGACGGCTCCCCATATCTGGGTGGCGCACTGCCTGGAACTCGGTCTCGTCTCGCAGGCGGACTCGCCTGCCGCGGCCCGCGATGCCATCGAGGAAGCGGTGACGATGATCGTGCTCGACGACCTCAACGCCGGCCTCGACCCGCTCGACCGCCAGCCCTCCGAGGAGAAGTACCAGCAGATGGCCAAGGACCTGTTCGAGCGCGGCCGCACCGTCGATCTCTCTCAGGACGACGTCGCCGACCGCGAGCAGGTCTCACGCTTCCTCGTGCTCCTGCAGCTCTCCTTTGAAAAGGAAGCGTCTCCGGGGGGCAAGCCGCGCGCCGCCCACCTGTGCGAGCTCGGCTACGACAACGGCGCCGCGGCATAGGGCCGTTCCGGGGGGCCGCGTGCCGTATCGCCTGCGGAAGCTGGTCAAGGTTCTCGACGAGTACGGCATCGAAGTCGAGAGACCCAGGAGCGGGTCGCATTGGAAGCTGCGAGCCAAGGGTCGCCGCGCCTATGTCGTGCCCGCTCACAACGGCTGGAAGACGGAGATCACCGACGAGTACATCCAAGGGCTCTGCCGGCACTTTGCGTTGGAGCGCACGACGATCCTGTCGAAGCTTCGCGGCAGGAAGTAGACCGGCAACCTCGGCCCCATCCTCGATGTCGGGGGCACCGCGACCAGCACACGCGCCGGTCGGAGCGGTACATGACAGCGGGCGGCCAGAATTTCTGGAACCCCCACCGCGGGTGATGGCGAGTCTCCCCCTGCTGTGTGGAGCCGGCGCACCGTCGATTCCGATAGCGTCCCCCGGTCCTGCCCCGCCCGACGTCTCGGATGAGCCCCTGCGCATGACCCCTCCGCCCTCGGCGCCCGACCCCTTCGCCCCGCAGACGGCCCGGCAAGGACTGCGCCGGGGCCTGTGGACGATCGTGACCATCGGGGCGGTCATCGGCATCGGCCTGCTCGCCGCCGGCCAGACGCCGATCGGTGGCGCGGCGATCCGCGACCTGGCCGGGCGGGCCCGACCGGGCCTGCTGGCGGGCTCCTTCGGCGTGATGACGCTGGCCTTCCTGTTCATGGGGCTGCGCTGGAGGTCGCTGATGCCGCCTCCCCATCGTCCACCCGGAACCGGACTGATGGCGATCATCTGCGCGGGCCTGCTGTTGAACTACGCCCTGCCGGGCCCGATGGGCGAGCTGGGGGCCGCCTGGTTCGCGTCGCGCCGGTACCGGGTCCCCCTGGCGTCGGCCATCGCGTCGGGGGTGGCCGCCCGGCTGGTGGGCCTGGCCACCGCGGCGGCGACCGCCGCCCTGGTCTGGCTGGTCGCCGATCTCCCCGTCCCCCCCGAGTACCGGGGTGTCGTCGGCGCCGCGGTCATCG
>RFKJ01000856.1 GCA_003694325.1 Deltaproteobacteria bacterium | reverse complement strand
GCGCAAGGGGGTCGCGAGACCCCCTCGCAAGACACCGCGGGGGTGCGCCGTGCGCCGTGGCGCGTCCGATCCGAGGCGGGGCGCGCATCGCCAGGATGACGGGCCCGGCGGGCCTCCCGGCGGGCGGGGTGACAACGCGACCCCCATCGGGGGTAGAGTGCCCGCCTGCCGGCCCCTCGCCGGCTGCCCGCCGCTGCCCACGGATCTGCCCGCACCTCGGAGTCGCGGATGCTGAACGCCCTGTTGCTGGTCCTCGTCGCCCTGTTCACCGCGCAGCCTGCGCTTGCCTCGCCAGCGCCCGGCGAACCGGTGGAGCGGGCCTACAAGAAGGAGAAGAAGGACGAGGCTTCCGCGGAGGAGAAGGACGCCGAGCAGGCGGCGGCCGAGGCCGAGGCGGAGCGCAAGCGCAAGGAGATCCTCGCCCGGGTCATCGTGTTGAAGTGGGAGGGCACCCGCAGTGCCGACTACGAGGACGAGACGGTGCGGCGCAACGTGCGCAGCCGGATCGCCCGGCCCGAAGCGATGTTCTTCCCGGAAGTGGACATCTACCAGAACGGCCGCAAGGTCCCCGACCGGACGGTGGTCCCCGCCCTGCAGCCGGCGATCGTGCCCGACAGCAACATCCCCCAGGTCATGGCTGCCGTCGACAGCGTCGCGGGCATCCCCTGGAACGCGCTGCAGCCCTACGAGTGGCGCCAGAAGGCCGACGAGCTGCGCAAGTTGGCCGACCTGCTGTGGTTCGTGGACCGGGTCGAGCTGCGTGAGCCGCTGTTTCTGCTCTACAGCCAGATCGGGCGGGCGGCGGAGAACGCCGCCGACAACTCGCCCCCCTACTACGAGCGGGTCGGCCCCTACTCGGTCAACTACTACTACTACCTCGCCGCCACCCTGGCCTACCAGGATCCGGGGCTGATGAGCAAGATCACGGATCCGGAACTCAACGCCAGCATCAACATCCAGCTCCAGCAGATCCAGCAGGGCTCCTACCCGGTGCTGACCGTCGACTTCCAGCAGGAGGGCGTCAACTTCGACATCGAGTGGTTCAACGACACCTACGAGGTCCGCCTCAACGGGATCGTCGTCGAGCCGGATGCCCGGGGACAGCTCGATGTCTTCCTCGGCCGCAGCGACATCTACCTCAAGCGCAAGGACACCGGCCACGGGCTGTCCGAGCGTCTTGAGGTCACCAAGCTCGACAACAAGATCTACTTCATCCGCGACGTCGCCCGGAAGAAGGTCGGCAAGGACTTCATCGACCAGCTCTTCCTGCACAAGAACGAGTGCAACCCGGAGGTCGACGACGACATCCTCAACTACCTGGCGATCTACGCCAAGCTCCATGCCAAGGCCGAGATCTACATCGCCGTCGCCGAGGGCGGAAACCCCAACAAGATGTGGATCTGGCGCTATGACCGCAAGGCGGCGCAGCTCAAGAAGGTGGGCGGGGGCCCCGACAGCTTCCCGGTCCGTTTCGCCGCGGTGTTCAGCACCGGCCTGCTGTACAACAACGGCACGGTGGCCCTCAACGACACCGCGTCGAGCAACACCAGCCTGGCGCCGTCGGATGTCGTCAACGACAACCGCATCGCCATCGACCTCAACCCGGCGACGGTGCCGTTCAATTTCGAGCTGCGCGGCCACTACAACCGGCTGATGGTCAACATCGGCGGAGAGTGGGGCTACGAGGCCGGAGGGGCCGGGGGCTGGATGGAGTACTACCAGACCCCGGGTTCGGACAACACGCTGACCATCGACAGCAACGCCAGCAACTGCGCGGACAACGGCGGCAACCTCGCCTGCGGCGACATCAGCACCGTCTACCACACGGCCACCTTCAACCGGAACCTGTGGCTGGGGGCCGGCGTGGTGTTCATGCGCGACGCCGGGATCGGCTTCGGCCCGCGGCTCGCGGCCCGGGTCGGCTTCGTGGACATGCCGCACGGGCTGCAGACCACGGGGCACTTCGGTTGGGCGATCCAGCCGGGCTTCCTGCCGGCGGGTGAGCGGGTCCGGCCGCTCGTCGACCTCGACGCCCGGGGCGGCATCGCCATCCCGCTGGACAAGAGCCTCTACAAGGACACCCGTGGCGATCGCAAGCTCATTCAGCCGGTGTTCGGGCTGACCCTGGGCGTGGGCATGACCTTCTGATGGTCGGGCGGCCGGGGACCGGCGGCCGGTAGGGGAGCGGCGCCCGGGGAAGGATCGCCGGGATACGGGGTTGCGGGTTGCACCCGAATCCCCGAGGTCGCCATGCTTCGCGCCGCATCCCTCCTGGTGATCCTGTCCGCCGCCCTTCCTGCCCGGGCGGCCGAGCCCGGCCCGCTGGTCAGCCGGTGGGATCGGCCGGTCCGGTATCACCTCGAAGCCGCAGTGAGCACCCCCAACGGCCTCCAGCTCCTGGCCACCGCGAACAAGGACGCCGTCGCCCGGACCCACGAGATCCTGGCCGAGGTGAGCTGCACCGGCACCGCGGACGGAAGCGGCACCGCCGTGACCTGCACGCTGGACAAGGTGCTCCTCGGCGGCCAGGCCTTTCCCGGGGACGAAGAGGACCTGGGCGCGATCCTCGACGAGTACCAGGGCATGCTGGCGGGCAAGGAGCTGCAGCTCTCCGTGGCCGCCGACGGGCGCATCACCCTGGTGGACCTGGAGGGGATCGAGCGGGTGGACGAGCGCCGGGCCATCATCATCGAGTACCTGCGCCAGCTCCTGCGGCGGGCGGTGACTCCCCTGGACCTGGGGCTTCCCCGCAAGGGGGCGCTCGTCGAGGAGTGGAAGCAGAAGGGATCGCCCCTGCTGTTCGAGTTGTTCACCGCCTACGGCACCTCGGGCGGGCGGGTGCTGAAGCACCACCTGGACTCGGTGGATGGCGACGTGGCCGTCATCTCCAGCATGGGTCGGGCCAACGTCGCCACCGGGATCGACCGGGAACTTGCGGTCTCGGAGATCGTCAACATGGTGGGAGGAGGAACGGCCCACTTCGACCTGTCCCGGGGGCAGATCCTGTGGCGGGAGGTGTCGGTGACCGGCGAGCTGACGGCGGAGTCGGTGCAGCTCGGAGACGTCAACGTCTACGCGCTCGCGGCCTGGGCGGGGCGCATCGAGGACGACGGGTCCATCCAGGGACCGGAGGGCCCGGTGGCGCCCGCCGGCCGGTGACCGGGGCGGTCAGATGTCGGCCACGAAGTCGTAGAACTCGCCGAAGTGGACCCGGCTCACCTGCTTGCCCATCTTGATCATCTCCCGGGCCACGGCTTCGACGACGTGCTTCATGCCCACCGGCTCGCGGGCGGCGCTGGCCAGGATGCAGGCGTTGATGGCGGAGCTGACGATGTTGCCGCCGGCCAGGATGAACTGGCGGGCGATGACGTCGAGGTCGAGGTCCGGGGCCCGCGGGGCGCCCGGTGGGATCGCCCGCTGCCACAGCAGCCGGCGGGCTTCGACGTTGGGCATCGGGAACTCGATGACCGCGCCGAACCGTCGCAGGAAGGCCTCGTCGATGTTCTCCTGGAGGTTGGTCGTCAGGATCGCGCAGCCCTCGAACACCTCGAGGCGCTGGAGCAGGAAGGCGACCTCCTGGTTGGCGAACCGGTCCTGCGCCTGCTTGACCTCCCCGCGGCTGCCGAACAAGGAGTCGGCCTCGTCGAACAGGATGACCGCCGTACCCCCCTCGGCGGCGTCGAAGATCTCCCGGAGGTTCTTCTCGGTCTCGCCCACCCACCGGCTGATCACGCTGCTGGTGTCCACCCGGAACATGTCCAGGCCCAGGGAGCCGGCGATGCACTCGGCGGCCATGGTCTTGCCGGTGCCCGGACCGCCGCTGAACAGGGCCTTGATGCCGAATCCCCGCGGGCGGACCTTGATGGCGCCCCACCGGTGGAACACGGTCTCCTGCTCGGACAGGTAGGACTGCAGCATCCGGAGCTGGCCCATGATCTTGTCGGGCAGGACGAGGTCCTCGAAGCGGTACTTGGGGACCACGTGCTGGGCGAGGCCCTGGAATTCGGGCCGGCTGCACTCCCGAGCCGCGGCCCAGAGGGTCTCCTCGCTGGGCTCCTGGCCGCCGGACTCGGCCTCGGCCCGATCGAGCACCTGGGCGATGGTGGTGCCCCCGACGCTGTAGAAGCGTTCGCTGATCTCGGCGGCGTTGGCGCCGGTCCAGCCCCGCTCGGCGAAGGCGGCCGACCAGGCGGCGACCCGCTCCTCGAAGGTCGTGCGCCCGACCATGACCGTCAGGCTCGGTCGCTCGGTGCCCAGCAACGCCCCGATGGACCGGCGGTCGGTGCCGCCGATGAGGACCGGGTAGGGAAGGGTGGCCAGCTCGCTTCCGAGCCGGGTGATCGCGAGCTTCTGGGCGGGATCCTCCTGGCTCTGGAGGACGTTGACCAGGTAGGGCAGGGCGCCGGAGAGCCGCAGCTCGCGAATCAGGTCGGCGGGCTGCTCGATGAACTGCTGGGCGCGCTCGAGGTCCACCCGGACCAGCGGGCGCCCCGCCGCCCGGGCAATGGCCATCGCGGCTCCCTCGCGGCTCCCGATGGTGCTGCCGATGATGGCCACGGTGATGGGACGGTGCAGGGCCTCCCCGATCTCGGCGATCCGCTCGCGGACCGACCCGGGGACAAAGGGTTCCCGGCTGGTGTCCAGCGGGTGGAACCCCAGCCCGCCGGGTAGCTCCTCCTCCTCGAGGAGCCAGCGGAGCAGGCGGCCGCTGGGGTGGACCCGCCGGCTGGCCAGGGTCTCGGCGCCTTCGTGGGGGAAGAGCAGCAGCAGGCGGTTCTTGATGAGGGGCGCGCTGCTCATGAGCCGCGATTGGAGGGCCAGGCGCTCGGTCCGGTGGGTGCGCAGCACCCGCGTGGCGAGGTCGACGGTGAGGTAGGCCTGGTTCAGGTTGTCGTTGAGGTACGCGAAGATCCGGGCGTAGCCGTTGCTGATCTCGGGGGCGATGGAGAGCAGCAGCAGGTCGATGTCGTCGCCGTCCAGGGCGAAGGCCTCGCGGAGGCGATGGACCCGCCCGCCCGGCCGGTCTCGCAGGGCGGCGCTGGCGGTGACGGCGTCGGCCAGGCCGTCGGCTCCCTCGGGCCAGTCGATCTCGCCGTGGGCCCGGAGGAGGGCATCGACCTCGTCATCGGTGATGACGGAGCCCCAGAACTGTCCCTTGGCCCGCATGGCGGGGCGGGAACGCTGGCGACGGACCGCGCGGAGGAGCAGCAGGTCGGTGCGCCGGAGGCGGAAGGCGAGTTCTTCGAAGACGGTTCGGAACGAGGTCTGCATCGGCCGATGGTGCATCCTGCGGGCCGCGAGGGGAAGGGGAGGCCCCAGGGGGACCGCGAGGCCCGGCCCCGGTCAGATCGAGCCGCGCTTGTCTCCGTGGCGCTCGTACTTGACCTGGCGCTTCTCGTCGATGGCGCCGAGGACCTGGCGAGCCAGCTCGTCGACCACGTCTTCGTGGGTGTAGCCCTTCTCGCGCAGCGCCCAGTAGCCGGCGGCGGCGTCGGGGGCTTCGGCCTCGGTCATGGTGCTGGAGCCCTGCGGGTTCCCGGCGACGCCATGTCCCTGGTGCTGCCCCTTGGCGGGGTCGAATCCACCGGGGCCGGCGCCGGGCTCCTCGCCGGCTTCGAAACCGCCGGCCATGCGGTGGAAGACCATGGCCTCGACCGCGCGCGCCGCGACCTCCTCGGCATCGCGGAAGTTCTCGCCGCTTCCCCCGCCCTCTCCGTCGCCGTGCAGCTCGTGGTAGCGCTCGTGGGCGTAGAGAGCCTGGTCCTCGGGGCGGTTGATGTCGAAATCGTCGGAGACGATGATGCTGCGGTCGAGGGTCATCGCCCGGGCGCCGACCGCCTTCAGTGCCCGGCTGGCCAGGGGGCCCCGGTACACGGCGCCGCCGTCACCCATGGAGGTCCGCTGCAGCTCGGACCGGTCCAACCGGCCGATGATGCGGCTCACTCCGCGCTTGTCTCCTGCCATGGCCAGCCTCGCTGCGGTCTCGTGCCGCGATGCCCCGCGGAGATGCCTTCCCAGGGGGGCTCGCGATGGGGAGGCGGGGCGAGGCGCGCCCCACCGGCCCCCATCATAGCGGGCGGGCGCCGCACCGGTCCACCACCACCCGCCGGACGATGTCGACGCAGGCCAGGAGCTGGTCGACGGCGATGTACTCGTCGGGTCGGTGGGCGACATCGATGCTGCCCGGGCCGAAGACGATGGACCGGACGCCGGCCCGCGTCAGGTTGCCGCCGTCGGTCGCGAACGGGACGGCCGTCGGGCGCGGGTCTCGGGCGTGGGGGCGGAGCAGCGCCTCCAGCGGGGTGCCGGCCGGGGTCGACAGGGCGGGGGCCTCCTGGTCCATGGTCGTCTCGATCCGTCCCCCCCGATCCCGCCACCGGCGGGCGACCGCCTCGACGGCCTCGGCGATGGTGTCGACCAGCTCGGCGCCGGTCTGGCCGGGAAGCTGGCGGACCCCGACCTGCAGGACGCAGGAGTCGGG